>JAXDLD010000227.1:0-13151 GCA_034666805.1 Acidobacteriota bacterium | reverse complement strand
GCCGTCGTCAGGCGGACCGTCGTCCGCGGATGGTCGAGGCCTACCGCCTTGGGGTCGGCCTTCTCCAGGGTGCGGGTGCGGGCGAGGCCGGCGAGCGACTCGACCAGACCGGAGACCGCCGAGGCGTCGGCCCGGGCCTGGCGAGGCAATGTCATCCGCCACTGGGGAGACGTCGCGCCTTTCACCCGCTCGAAGCGCACCGCAGACTGGCCGTTGGGACCGTCGCGGTCGATCTCGACCGTCTGGACGTCATCTTTCGAAACGTCCAGGACCCGGCTGCCGGTCTTCTCGCGCTCCTCGGTCGACGGCAGCTTGCGCTCGTAGAACTGGATGAAGGCGCCTAAGCCCAGCACCAGGACGAGGAGCACCAGGAGGGTCCGCGGCTTCAAACGCTACCTCCTCCGCTTGACGTAGACCAGGGCGCCCAGAACGACCCCGAGGCCGGGGAGGACGAAGAGCGACAGCAGGTAGACCGTGCGGATCTCCGACTGGGTGAGCGACAGGTGCACCTGCTCGGTCTTCTTCGGCGGGATGCTCAAGAGCTGCTGGCGGTCGACCAGCCAGTTCATGCTGTTCGACAGCAGCACCGAGTTGCCGAAGTTGGCCTGGAGGAGCTGGTTGCCGGCGAAGTCGGAGTCGCCGACGACCACCAGCCGCGGCCCCTTCGTGCTCGCCGGCTTGGGGGCTGGCGGCGGCGCGTCGGGGTCGGCCGGCGGCTCCGGCGCCCCCTGGTTGACGGCCACGGCGACCGTCACCGGCCCCTGGATGTCGGTCGGGTCCTTGGCCACCTTCTCCAAGTGGCCGAGGTCGGTCTCCCCCCAGCCGCCGGGGGTGGTGTCGAGGAGCGGGGTTACCGTGTAGCCCGGGGCGTTTCCCTTGCCCAGCGAGCGGACGAGGGAGAGGAGGGCGGGCAGCTTGTCGCGCGAGAGCGGCCGGGTGATCGGGTGGTCGCCATACTTGTTGGCGAAGATCGTCTCCGGGCCGAAGAAGGGGAGCGGGTTGCTGGGATCGACGACGATGTCGTTGTCGACCTTGACCCCGTAACCCGCGAGCCAGGCCTCGAGCCCGGTGGGGACGAGGCCGCCGGCCGCCCGGCCCATCACGGGGTCCAGGAGGACGAGGAGCCGGCCGCCGCCTTTCAGGTAGGCCGTGAGGGCGTCGAGCTCGGGCTGCACGAAGCTCCCCTTGGGGCCGGCGATCACCACCACGTCGGTGCCGGGGGGGACGGCGGGCTTGCCGAGCGAGGCCCACTCGGAGACCTCGAAATCGTCGCGCGCCAGGGCCTCCTGGGCGGAGGCGAGGCCGCGGGGGCCCGGGTCGTCGAGCGAGGACTCGCCGTGGCCGGTGGTGAAGAGGGCCTTGGGTTTCCTCCCCTCGGAGAGCTGGAGGAGGGCGCTGGTGATCACCTGCTCGCCCTTGAAGCCGGTCATCTGCGCCTTCTGGCCGAACTGCACGCCGGAGAAGTCGAAGTCGGCGAGCTCGGCCTTGTCGAGCACCCGCCGGTTCTTGCCCGAGTCGAGCACCAGCCCGTCGTTCTTGACGTTGTACTGGTCGATCAGCTTCTGCGCCTCGATCGGCCGCTTCTCGGGATCGATCTCCCGCACGTGCATCCGTGGCGAGGCGGCGGCGTAGCGTGCCAGGGTCTCCTTCAAGGGCGAGTAGAGCTCGTCCTGGGGGGAGAGGAAGACGACCGCGTTGACGTCCTGGTGGAGGTGGGCGAGGATGCTCCGGGTCTTGGGCGAGAGTGAGTAGAGGTGCGTCCGCGTCCAATCGAAGCGCTTGTAGTACTTGAAGCCGAAGTAGTTGACGATCAAGAGGAGGGCGGTCAGGAGCAGCACGGCCGCCCCGAGAGTCCCGGTCTTCACCATCTGGCGCCGGCGCACCCGGCCGGGGTCCGCCGTCTTCGAATCCGCGATGTCAGCCGCCATGGGTCACCTCCACTTCCGGTCTTCGAGCGCGCGGCTGGTCAAGAAGAGGAAGAAGAGAGTCGTCGTGCCGTAGAAGACCAGCCGCCGGGTGTCGACGATCCCTTTGGCGAGCTCGTCCATGTGCTCCCACAGGGTAAGGTAGCCGAGCACCTGCTTAGCCGTGTCGCCGCTGACCAGGTTCTGGAGCACCCCCAGGAGGACGAGGAGGATCTCGATGGCGAAGGCAATGATGGCGGCGACCAGCTGATTCTTTGACAGGGCGGAGGCAAAGAGGCCGATGGAGAGGAACAGCGCTCCGATCGCCGCGATGCCCAGGTACCCCGCCGCGACCGGGCCCCAGTCGACCCGGCTCCAATAGGAAACGATGCCGACGTAGGCCAGCGTAGGGAACCAGAGAAAGAGGTAGAAGGTGAACGCGGCCAGGTATTTGCCCGCGACCACCTGACCTTCGGTCACCGGCGCCGTCATCAGCACCTCGACCGATCCGGTCTTGAGCTCCTCCGACAACAGGCGCATGGTGAGGATCGGCCCCAGGAAGGGCATGAGGATCCAGAAAACGAAGTTGCCCCCGAAGAGCGCGGCGAGGGGCGGTCCGCCAGGCGTGCGCGGGTCGTTCAGGAAGGAGATGATCGCTCCGAACAGAACGCCGTTGATGATCAGGAAGAAAAACAGCACCACATAGGCGAGCGGGGAGAAGAAGTAGGCTCGCAGCTCCCGGGAGTAGGTCGCCCATACCGCCCTCATGCCGCCACCTCCCCGTCTTCCCCATTACCTGGTGTCGCCGCGGCCGGGGCGGCGACGAGGTCGCGCGTCGTCAGGCGGACGAAGATGTCCTCGAGCGAGGCCTTCTGGGCGGCGAGCTCCAGGAGCACCCAGGAGCGCTCCACGGCGGCCCGGAAGACCTCCTCGCGGATGTCGATCGAATTGACCGCGCGCTCGGACTCGATCACCCAGGCGCCCGGCTCGGCCCCCGGGCGCACGGCGAGCACCCCGGGGATGGCCGCGAGCACCTCCGCCGCCCCGGCCGGCTCGCCCTTGATCGTGACCCGGAGGGTCGGATTTCCCACCCACCGTTCGCGGAGGTCCTGGGGGGTGCCCTGGGCGACGATCTTGCCGCGGTCGATGATCAGCACCCGGTTGCAGAGCAGCTCGACCTCCGGGAGGATGTGGGTCGACAGCAGTAGGGTTCGCTTCTGCCCCAGCTCGCGGATCAGCTCGCGGATGGCGATGATCTGCTTGGGGTCGAGCCCCACGGTCGGCTCGTCGAGGACCAGGACCCGTGGCTTGTGGAGGATGGCGGTGGCGAGGCCGACCCGCTGGCGGTAGCCCTTGGAGAGAGTGCCGATGATCTGGCCCCGCACCTCCGAGAGCAGGCAGCGTTCGACCGCCTCGCCGATCGCCTGGCGGACCGCGCCGCCGGCCAGGCCCTCGAGCCGGGCGCGGTAGGCGAGGTACTCCTCGACCCGCATCTCGGGGTAGAGGGCGACGTTCTCCGGCAGGTAGCCGATCTCGCGCCGGGCGTCGCGTGGAGCGTCGAAGAGGTCCTTGCCGAACACCGTGACCCGTCCGCGGGTGGGCGGCAGGAAGCCGGTGATCATGCGGATGGTGGTCGTCTTGCCGGCGCCGTTCGGCCCCAGCATGCCGAGGATCTCGCCGTCGTCGACGGCGAACGAGACGTCGTCGACGGCCGTGAAGTCGCCGTAACGGCGGCTCAGGTTCTGCGCTTCGATCATGAACCGGGCTTGAGCAAAAGCGATGCCTCAAGCGATCCCGTTGAAAATAGAGGAGATCTCTCGGTCGGCAGGGTCCACGGGCCCGCTTTGGCGCGCTGGCGAGTGCCACATTGGCACGAGACGCACCCCGGGCAATGCTATGCTCGGCCCATGGCAGAGAAAACGGACAAACCGGGCAAGGCCCCCGGGATGAAGTCGGCCTACGAGCTGGCCCTGGAGCGGATCGAGAAGCAGGGGATCGAGCGCCCTCGGGAGGGGTTCAGCGAGGATGCCCGGGAGAAGATCGCCGAGGCCCGGCGCCAGGCCGAGGCCAAGCTCGCCGAGCTGGAGATCCTCCACAAGGACCGCCTCCGCCTGGAGCGCGACCCCGGAAAGCGCATGGAGAGCGAAGAGGAGTACCGCCGCGAGAGGCGGCGGATCGAGGAGAACGTGGAGAGCAAGGTGGAGAAGCTGCGGGCGGGGGCGTAGGGGGCGGAGAGTGGAAGCGGGTGTAAGCTTCAAGGCAGCCGGGACACCTGTCGGGCTATCTACGGCGCCAGGAGACATGTCGATGGACTTCATGCGGATCACGGTCGACCCCAGACAGATGGGGGGCGTCCCCTGTCTTCGTCACCTCAGGATACCGGTGGCCACGGTCGTGGAAATGGTGGCAGAGGGGCTCAGCACGCGGGACATTCTGGAAGCCTATCCGGATCTGGAACAAGGGGACGTCCGCGAGGCCTTACGGTACGCGGCGGAAGCCGTCCGCGAGCGCGAGATCCCCCTCGTCTCCGCCTGATGCGATTCTTGATCGACAACGCTCTCTCCCCCAGTCTCGCCGCAGCTCTCCTTCAGGCAGGTCACGATGCCATTCATGTCCGCGATCTCGGCCTTCAGGCAGCCGCCGACGACACGATCATGGCTCTCGCCGCGAGGGAAGAGAGAATCGTAGTCTCCGCCGATACAGACTTCGGCACGCTCTTGGCTCTCTACCAGAGTCGGCTACCTTCGCTCATCCTCTTCCGGAAGGGTTCTCCTCGAATACCGGCGCAACAATCGGCTCTTCTGCTCGCCAACCTTCCTGCTGTCGAGGAGGAGCTTCAACGAGGCGCTATCGTCATCTTCCATTCGGACCGCATCCGAGTACGGCGATTGCCGCTGGCGAGTAGGCCCTAGGCGTAGACCGAGGCAGGCGTCGAGAGCAAGGTGAGTAGGTATACTCTCCCAACAGCGCTGCCTCTACGGGGGGTTCGGAGCCAGTGTGACGGAAACTGCCTTTCACCGCAACAACCATTACGTCCCCCGGCTATATCTCAAACATTGGGCGACAACACAGCGTCGCATTCAGACATATCGAACCCTTGTCTCTGATCCTAGGGTCCCTCTTTGGAGAGACCACTCCATCGAGGGAGTTGCCTTCCACGCGCACCTCTACACTCAGACCATTGCAGGTAAGGAGACCGATGACATCGAGAGATGGCTAGACAGCGAATTTGAGGCGCCCGCAGAGGAGGCGCTCCACAAAGCCATCTCCGACAAAAGGTTAACCCCGACCGATTGGAGGCGCATAGTCAGATTCTTGGCCGCGCAGGATGTCCGAACTCCGGCGAGGCTTGTTGAAGCTCTCCATCGTTGGGAGACGGAGCTGCCCGCTCTACTAGACCGCACTCTAAAGGATGCCGTTCGTCTGCATGAAAAGGCAAAGGCATCGGGAAAGACGCTCGTGCAACCGCCGTCAGCGCCAAATCGCGACAGCTTCCCGCTACGAGTGACCACCGAGATCGAGCCGGGAGAAGAAATGGGCAAGCTGAAGGCGGAGATTGTAGCAGGCCGAGCACTTTGGCTTCATCGCATGCCCGAATTGCTCACGAAGACAGCTAACGTTCTCCACCAGCACCGGTGGACCATTCTCGCCCCGCCGCGCGGCCTTAGTTGGTTTACCAGTGACGACCCTGTTATACGGCTGAACTACTATAAGGAAAATAATTATGACTTCAAGGGCGGCTGGAACAACAAAGGGACCGAAATACTTCTGCCGCTTGGCCCCTGTCATCTTCTCTTTACGAAGGTCGGCGAACGACCTGTGACCCGCGGAGGGGAGGTGCCACTACCGCTAGCAAAGTTGATCCGCCGTTTTATCGCGGAGCATGCTACACGTATGATCTTCGCCACAGAGCCTGACGTTGAGATGTCTGAACTGCGGCCTCGCCTAGTTGACGCTGTAAGATTTCAAGATGAGGCCGAGCAGTTGCGAAGATGGCACGAGGAACAGAGCGCTGCCGAACGCAAACTCAGGAGCTAGCTGTAATGTAGTAGGGGTAGCAGTCGACGCGGAGCCGACGCAGCTCATCCGCGACCTCTTTTCGACCACGGCGCGCTTCGTTGGCGGCCACCTGCAGGGCAATTGACAGGAATTGCTCCTCGTCCCCCTGGTTGTGGCTGCTCAGCAGCGCGATGATCTGTCGGGCCGTGGCCATGGAGTCGTCTCGTTTCTGCCCTAGTGTAGTGCGTCAGAAATACGATCTCTTAAGGGCGGACACCCAAGAATCGCCGATCCCCTTTCTTCCCTCGGGTCATCCTTGAGCGCAGCGAAGGATCTGGGGGAAGGACCTGCGCCCCCGCCCAGATCCTTCGCTGCGCTCAGGATGACGGTAGTAAAAGTCGTCGCGAGGGCCCCGGGATAAGGACCCATCTGTGGGACCCACTACACTAGCGAGCCTATCTTCAGAGTACATCATCTGGATGGCCGGGGGCAGAGCCTGAATGCGAAAAAGCCCCCGCGCCCGAGGGCGGCGGGGGCTTCCTTCGAGAGCCCAGGCTGGGGGGCGGACCGCCTTACGAGACCTCGAAGCCGCTCTGCTTGAGCTCCTTCTCTTCCATCTGCCGCTTGATCCCCTCCTCCTCCTCGACCACCCGGCCGTCGAAGAGGTGGATGCTCCGGTCCGCGTAGCGCGCGAAACGCGGGTCGTGGGTGACCATGCAGATCGTCGCCCCCTCCTTGTGCAGCTCTTCCAGAAGCTCCATGACCGCCTCGCTGTTTCGCGAGTCCAAGTTGCCGGTGGGCTCGTCGGCGAGGAGGATCGAGGGCTTGCCGACCACCGCGCGGGCGACGGCGACGCGCTGCTGCTGACCGCCGGAGAGCTGCGAGGGGTAGTGCTTCATGCGGTGCGACATGCCCACCCGCTCTAACGCCTCCTGCACCCGGTCCTTGCGCTCCTTGGCCGGCATGCCGCGGTAGGTGAGCGGCAGCTCGACGTTCTCGTACACCGTCAGGTCGCCGATCAGGTTGAAGGCCTGGAAGATGAAGCCGATCTCCTTGTTCCTTATCCGCGCCCGGTCGGAGAAGGAGAGGTCGGCCACCTGCTTGCCGTTCAGCCAGTACTTGCCGTCGCTCGGCGTGTCGAGGAGGCCGAGGATCGAGAGCAGCGTCGTCTTGCCGCAGCCCGAGGGGCCGGCGATCGAGACGTACTCGCCGTTCTTGATCTCCAGGTGGATGCTGGAGAGGGCGTGGGTCTCCACCTCGTCGGTGAGGAAGACCTTCTTGACTCCGTCGAGCGTGATCAGCGACCCGTTCGTGCTCATGATTTTTCTCTCCCTTGTATCTCTAGTTCAGGCGCAGTCGGTCGTGACCATCCCACGCCGAGGTATCGGAAAGGATGACCTTGTCGCCCACGTTCAAACCGCCGACGATCTCGATCGTATTGACCGAGCTGCGGCCGAGTTGGACCGGGATCCGGACGGCTTCCTTGTCGCCGTCGGTCAGCTTGAACATCTGGACCTTGCTGTTCGGCTGACCGTAGGCCGGCCGGCCGACGTAGAGGACGTTGTCGAGGCGTTCGATGAGGATCGTGCCGTCGACCGAGAGGTCGACCCGCGCCCCCTTGGGCAGCGCACCCTTGTCGAGCCGCACGTCGACGACGACCGTGCCGTCCTGGACCGACGGCGCGACGCGGCTGACGTGGCCGGAGACGATGCCGTTCCGGGTGTCGATCTGGGCCGACTGACCGATCACGATGTCCTTGGCCTGGGTCTCCGGGATCTTGAGCTCGGCCTTGAGATGGTCGGGCTGCGCCACGCGGGCGAGGTTGGCGCCCGGCGCCACCTTCTGGCCGACCTGGACCGGCAGCTCCTGGAGGACGCCGTCGATGCCTGCCCGGACGTGGAGGTTGTCGACCTGGCGGCGCTTCAGCGCGTACACCGCCTCCGCCTGGTTGACGCGGGCGCGCTGGGCGGCGAGCTGGGCCTGGGCCGAGAGCTTGTTCTGCTGGACCTTCTTCTGCTCGGTGTCGGCCTGCTGGTTGAGGCTCGACGACTGCAGGGTCGACTTCTTCATCGTGATCTCGGGGATGAGGCCGTCTTTCGCCAGCTTGACGTCGGCCTCCGCCTGGAGCTTCGCCTGCTGGGCCTGGGATTCGGCCGTCGAGGCCTGCGACTGCTCGTTCAAGAGATCCTTGTCGAGCTTGGCCTTCAGGTCCTGGTAGTCGGCCTGGGCGGCCTTGAGCTGCGACTCGGCCTCGGCCGCGTTCTGCTCCAGGTCCGGATTGCTCATCTCGAGGAGCAGGGTGTCCTTGGTCACCGTGACGCCCGGGAGAGCGGGGATGCGCTCGATCCGCCCGTCGACCAGGGCCGGAACGTAGCGGATGTCCTCCGCCACCAGGGTCCCGGGCCCGCGCACCTCGCGCTGCATGGGGCCGCGCTGGACCGTGTCGACCCAGACCGTCGCCTTGTCCACGGTCGGCGCCGCCGGCTTGAGCTGCCCCAGGCCGAGGGTGACGAGGAGGATGGCGACGAGAGCGACGGCGCCCCAGATGATCCGGCGCGTCCTCTTCTTCTTTGCTTCTCCAGTCCGCTCGATATCCATTCCCATTTGAAGTTCCTCTCCGGGCTCACTACGCACGGGCCATGCCCAAGGTTGCAGGACTCCCTATCTTACGCTGGTGTCACCACTTATGCGAAACGGGACGGCGCGGCGGCGGGGCGGCTTCTCATCGGGGTGTCCGATTGCGGGAAGGCGCCGTCCCGGAACCGGACACTTCTCCGGTGGCCGGAGACTCCGCGGGGACCTGCCGGGTCAGCCATCTGTCGCGGTACTCGCGGAGGGCGGGGGTGTCGGGGAAGTGCTCGCCGGGGGCGAAAGGATAGCCGCTCATGGCGTGGAAGGGGAGGGGCTCGACCTGCTGGGCCTCCCAGGTGTTGCGATCGGCGTCCTTGTCCCAGCCCACGCTCTCGAAGAAGACCGTACGGCGGAAGCCCGGGGGCGGCGGAGGGAGAAGCGAGGCGTCGTAGGTGAGGGCGATCTCGTCCCCGGCGGCCATGACCACCGAGCGGTCGTCGGCCTGGGCCAGCAGCTCGCGGACATCGCCGTAGCGGGTGTAGCGGCCGGGGAGGGGGAGCCAGGGGGAGGCGGCGGACACCCGTTCGTAGTCGTAGCCGTGGGGGCCGTTGGGAGCGCGCCGGACGAGGGCCGAGAAGCCACGGTGGCGCAGCTCGGCACTCGCGGGGACGAGGCGGGCGCGGACGATCGGCTCGGCATCGGCGGCAGGGCCGGGAGAGAGGGCGGTCCAGGCGATGCGGTCCCAGGCGAGCCAGAGGGAGGTGACGATGCGCAGCCGCCGGGCGCCCGGGGGGAGGGGCGGGGTGTCGACGACCAGGGTCTTGGTCTTCCCCGCCGGGTAGCCCATGGCCGGCATCAGCACCCGCCAGCCGGCGGCGGTCTCGACCTCCAGACGGGGCGGCAGGTAGGCGAGGTCGCGGCGCTGGGCGATGGCGAGGTTCAAGCTCGCGTCAGCGGGGAAGATCCAGCCGTCGAGATGAAGGCGGACGGGACCCTCGGGCGCCCGGCCGAGGTCGAAGGTGAAAGTCCAGGGCGCCGCGGCGATCCCCTGGTAGGGGCCGGGGACGTAGCCGTCGGCGTAGACCTCGTCCCGGGAGCGGACGCGGTCGGTCACCTCCCGCCCGGCGCCGTCCCAGGCGGCGGCGACCGGCTGGAGGCCGCGGCTGCCGAGGACCCGTCCCGGGTTCGGAGGGCCGGGGAGGACCCGCAGGTTGCTCGCCACCTCGACCTCCTCGGGGTGGTCGACCACCCAGAGCCGCACCTGGTCGAAGAAGGCCGCCTCCCACAGCTCCTCGGGGACGCTCAGGCGGTAGATGCCCTCCTCTGGACGGGCGCCGTCGACCCGCACCAGCTCCTCGGGATCGGCCCCGGCATAGACCCCGGGGGCGACGGGCAGCCCCAGGGGAGCGGCCCAGAGGAGATCGGTGACGAAGCGCATCCGTTCGCCGTCCCAGGTATAGAGGAAGGGGCAGCTTCCCTTGAGCACCTGCTCCTCGACGACGCTCTGGTCGCCCGCCACCTGCAGCCGGTTCTGGGGGACGCCGTTGGTCCAGACGACCCGCAGGAGCCCGGCCTGGCGCTCCCGGCCGAGGCCGAAGTGGGTGACGTCACCCACGGCTTCGCGGAATTGGTAGGCCGCCCCGGCTCGCACCTCCAGGGTGGCGCCCCACCCGAAAAGGTTGTTCTTGCCGTTTCCCTTCCCCAGGCCGCGCAGGCGGACGTCCAGCCAGTGGTTGCGGTTGCCGCCGTCGTTGTCGATTCGGTAGAGCCCGTCGGGCCCGTTCACCACGAGGTCGAGGTCGCCGTCGCCGTCGAGGTCGACGGCGGCCACGCTGCCGCCCTGGGCCGGGCCTCCCTGGAGGGGTAAGGGCGTGAAGCCGGCGCCGCGCCGGGCCAGGACGAGGAGCCCGGGCTCGCCGGTGAGGGCGAGGTCGAGCCGGCCGTCGTTGTCGAGGTCGGCGGCGAGGAGGGTGGTGAAGCGGGCAGGTTTGGGTAGGGGGGGGATCGGTGCGGAGAGGTCCCAGCGCGCGAAGCGCCCGCCCAGGTTGTGCCAGAAGGAGAGGCCGTCTCCGGCCGCGGAGAGCACGGCGAGGTCGGGGCGGCCGTCGTCGTCGAAATCGGCCGTGACCACCGCGCGGGCTGGGGGGACCTTGTCGAGCCCCGACTCCGCCGTACGATCGGCGAAGCGCCCCTGGCGCAGATTGTCGAGCCAGGTCAGGCCGCCGTCCTGAGCCAGCAGGAGGTCGAGGTCGCCGTCGCGGTCGAGGTCGGTCGCGATCACCTGGTGGACCGTGCGGACCGGGGATTTCGGCAAGGGGGGGAAAGCCTTCGCACCCACTGCCGTGAGGGCCCCGGCGCCGGGGTTCGACCAGAGGTCCGCCCAGCCGGCCGGCCCGCCCCCGAGCGCTAGGTCGAGGTCGCCGTCGCCGTCGAAGTCGAGGACCACCGCGGTTGTAGCTCCTCCCGCGAGGCCGAAGGTGGAGGTGGCCGCGAAGCCGCCCTTGCCGTCTCCCTTGAAGACGAGGACCGTGCCTGGGCCGTAGGCGAGGAGGTCGAGCGCGCCGTCGTTGTCAAGGTCGGCGGCCAGGAGGTGGGTGACGCCGGGGGCGGGGAGGACAGGCGAGGGCTTCCAGGAGGAGGCGGCGAGGCGCACTTCAAGCCCGGGGTGCTCGCCCGCCACCAGGCGCGCGAGGTCGGGTTTCCGGTCGCCGTCGAAGTCGGCGGTCGCCAAACTTTCTCCCGAGAGGGCATCCAGGCGGGTGGCGCGGAAGGTGACGGCAGCAGGCGGACCCCAATCGGCGGGCGGCGGCTCGTCGCGGAAGCGGGTCACCGGCACTCCCTGGATGCCGCGGGTCAACTCGTGCTGGCTCCCCTGGTACATGGGGGTTGCCTTCAAGACGTTCTCCAGGCGGAGAGCCGGCACCCGAGCGGCGGCGAGGTCGTTTTTCTCCAGGGCGGCGAGGACGTCGGCCAGGGCCGGACCGGCGGCCGGCGGGGGCTGCCAGAGGATCTCGCGCACCCGCAGGTAGGAGGCGGTGGCCGTGGCGCGGTCGCCGGCCGCGATCGCCCGCGAGCCTCGCTGGAGGAGGACAACCAGGTTCTCCGGCCGCAGCCGGGCGAGGCCCTCCAGGGTCCGCCCGGCGAGCGCCTGGGCCTTCTCAGAGCCCGCGGCGGTCGTGGCCTCCCGGTAGGCGGCGTAGAGGATCTCGACGTCGCCCCCGGCGGACGTGGCTGCCAGGGCAGCCCGATCGAAGCTCGCCAGCGCCTCCTCAGATCGCCCCGCCCACTGCAGCACCTCGCCCCGGAGGGCCAGGAGGTCCGCCCGGCCGGGGGCCTTGCCGAGCGCCCGGTCGACCTGGGAGAGCGCCGCGTCGTAGTGCTGCTGGCGGAGGGCGGCGACGGCCAGGTCCGCGTAGCCCAGGGGGTCCTCCGGGGCGAGCTTCAGGAGCTCGACGAAGGTCTTCTCGGCCTCGGCCGGCCGCTCGTTTTCCAGTTGGGCGACCCCCAAGTCCCGCAGCTCGACCGCCCGCGGGGGCAGGGCGGGGAGGGCGGCGATGGCTCCAATGGCTCCGGCACCGAGGGCCGCGAGGAGGAGCAGGGGGAGGCGGCGGCGCATGGGCTGGCATTCTAGACCGGTTGCCCGTGCTAGCCTCTCCCGCATGAGCGCCGAAGAGCACCGCCGCTACTCGCCGCACCACCTGGGATTCGCCGTCATCACCGTGAGTGACAGCCGCACGCCGGAGACTGACACCGGCGGCGCCGCGGTTCGCGAGATGGCGGCGGCGGCCGGTCACCGGGTGCTGGGGGCGGACCTGGTGCGGGATGAGATCCCCGCCATCCGCCAGTCGGTCGAGACGATGCTGCTGGCGGACGAGGTCGACGTCCTCGTCCTCACCGGCGGCACCGGGGTCTCTCCCCGGGACGTGACGGTCGCGGCGGTCGCCCCCCTCTTCGAGCGTCCGATCGAGGGCTTCGGCGAGCTCTTCCGCATGCTCTCCTACGAGCAGGTGGGAGCGGCGGCCATGCTCTCCCGCGCCACCGCCGGACTGATCGACGGTCGCGCGGTTTTCCTCCTCCCCGGCTCTCCCGGCGCCGTGGCCCTGGCGATGGAGAAGCTGATCCTCCCCGAGGTCGCCCACCTCCTGGGCCAGGCGCGGCGGCGGTAGGGCCGGCCGAGCCTCAAAGGGGCAGTCACTGCCCCCGTGCAATCTGTCATCGCGTGCAGAGGGGCAGCGACTGCCCCAGCGCCATCCGTCATCGCCGTCACAGGGGCAGCGACTGCCCCAGCGCCATCTGTCATCGCCGTCACGGGGGCAGCGACTGCCCCAGCGCCATCTGTCATCGCCGTCACGGGGGCGGTCGCTGCCCCCGTGCCATCCGTCATCGCGTGCCCGCTGGAGAGAAGGATTCGTGGGATCTCAGCTCAGCTCTGCCGGCGCGCCAACCGGCCGAGCAGGAGAGCGAGGATCGCGCCCAGGAGAGCGGTGACGATGCTCCGGCCGTCCAAGGCGAGGAGCCCGCCGAAGCCGAGGAAGGTCGCGAGCGCCCCGCCCGCGAGCGCGCCCACGACGCTTAAGAGGACGCTCCCGAAGCACCCGCCGGGCTCCCCCAGCACCCGCACCCAGCGCGCGGCGAGGCCGGCGAGCAACCCTACGACGATCCAGGCGGCGATTCCCA
>JAXDLD010000226.1:0-9002 GCA_034666805.1 Acidobacteriota bacterium | reverse complement strand
CCCTTGCCCACCTTTGCCGGAGGACTGGCCTATGCCATCTACACCTCGGGCTCCTCCGGCCGGCCCAAGGGAGTGGCGGTCGAGCACCGCGGGCTCGCCAACCTCGTGTCCTGGCACCGGCGGGCCTATGGCATCGGACCGGGGGACCGTGCCAGCCTCGTCGCGGCCCCGGGGTTCGACGCCTCGGTGTGGGAGATCTGGGGGTGCCTCGCCGCCGGCGCCAGCCTGGAGATTCCGGACGACGAAGTGCGCACGTCGCCGCCGCTGCTGGTCGAGTGGCTGGCGGCGAAGGCGATTACGGTCGGCTTCCTTCCCACCCCGCTCGCCGAGGCGGTCCTGCTCGAACGCTGGCCACGCGGCCTGGCTCTCCGCGCCCTCTTAACCGGTGGCGATCGGCTGCGCCGCGGCGGTTACCGGGCAGCCGGCTTCGCCCTCGTCAACCACTACGGGCCCACGGAGCTGACCGTGGTGGCCACCGCCGGAGCCGTGCCCGCCGCGGGCGACCTCGTGGGGGCGCCGAGCATCGGCCGGCCGATCGACAACGTCCGGCTCTTCCTGCTCGACGCCGGCGCGCGGCCGGTTCCGGTAGGGGCGGTGGGAGAGATCCACCTGGGCGGCGTCGGGCTGGCGCGCGGCTACCTGCATGCGGCGGACCTGACCGCCGAGCGCTTCCGGCCGGATGCCTGGAGCGGCGAGGCCGGGGCGCGCCTCTACGCCACCGGCGACCTGGCGCGCTGGCGTCCGTCCGGCGAGATCGAATTCCTCGGCCGTGTGGACCAGCAGGTGAAAGTGCGCGGTTTCCGGGTCGAGCTCGGCGAGATCGAAGCGGCCCTCGCCGCGATCCCGGGCGTGACGCAGGCGGCAGCGGTCGTGCGGGACGACACCCCCGGCGAGGGCCGCCTCGTCGGCTACCTGAGCTGCGCCGGAGATCCGCCCGCGACCGCGGAGATCGAGCGCCTGCTGCGCCGGCGTCTGCCCGACTTCATGATCCCGGCCGCCCTGGTCGTCCTGCCGGCCCTGCCGCTGTCGCCGAACGGCAAGGTGGACCGGCGGGCCTTGCCGGCCCCGCCTGCGGCGCCGACGTCCACCGTCCCCGCTGCGGTCGTCCCGGCGGGCGCCTACGAGGAGCGTCTGGCCGCGGTCTGGCGCGAGGTGCTCGGAGTCGAGGGAGTGGGGGCCCATGACAACTTCTTCGCCCTGGGCGGGGATTCCATTCTCGCCATCCAGGCCGTGGCCCGGGCCCATCGCATCGGCATCCGCATCACCGCCAAGCAGCTGTTGGAGAACCCCACCATCGCCGGTCTCGCGGCGGTGGCGGGAGCCGCGACGGCGACGCCGGTCGAGCAACAGGCCGTCACCGGGCCGGCACCCTTGCTGCCCATCCAGCGCTGGTTTTTCGCCGCCGACCCGATGGCGCCCGAGCACGCGAATCAAGCCCTCCTGCTCGAGGTTCGGCGGCCGCTCGACCCGGCCCGGCTGCGCCGGGCGCTCTCGTTCCTGCCCGAGCATCACGACGCCTTACGATTACGCTTCCAGTACGGCGAGGCCGGTTGGGAGCAGGTGCACGCGGCGCCGGGCACCCCGGGTGCGCACCTCGCCCATGTCGACCTCGGTGCCCTGCCGGCCGAGCGCCAACGGGAGGGCGTCGAGAGGGCCGCCGCGGCGCTCCAGCCGAGCTTCGATCTGGCGCGCGGACCGCTCGTCCAGGCCGCCTTCTTCGGCCTCGGTCAGGATCGCCCGGCCCGGCTCCTGATCCTCGCCCATCATCTGGTCGTCGACGGCGTGTCCTGGCGCATCCTCCTGGAGGATCTGGAGAGCGCCTACGAGCAGGGGAAAGACGGCCGCCCTCCCCTTCTGCCCTTGAAGACGACCTCGTTCCGCCGCTGGGGGGAGCGGCTGGTCGAGGCGGTGGCGGCCGGCACCTTCGACACCGAGCTCGCCTACTGGCGCGGCCTGCCCTGGGAGCGGGTGGCTCCCCTGCCGCGCGACTTCGCGGCGGAGGAGAACGACGGCTACTCCGCGCGGGCGCTGGTCGTGACCCTGGGGGCCGAAGAGACCGGGCGGCTGCTCCACGAGCTGCCGGCGAGGCTCCACACCCAGGTCAACGACGCTCTGCTCGCCGCCCTGGCCCTGGCCTTCCACGGTTGGGCTCCCGGCGCGCTGCTCGTCGACGTCGAGGGCCACGGGCGCGAGCCCCTGTTCCCCGACGTGGACCTCTCGCGGACGGTCGGCTGGTTCACGACGATCTTCCCGGTCGTCCTCGCGGCCGGCGCCGCCGAGCCCGCGGCGGCGCTCGCCGTCCTCGCCGCGGAGCAGGCACGGGCGCGGCCGGCAAACGGCATCGGCTTCGGGTTGCTCAAGGAGCTCGGGCATGCACCGGCGCTCGCCGCCCTGCCCGCCGCGGAGGTCAGCTTCAACTACCTGGGTCAACTCGACCTGGCGTTGCCAGCCGAAGCTCCCTTCGTCCTCGCCGGCGAATCGGCCGGCCCGGTCCAGAGCTCAGCCGCGCGCCGGCGGCATTTGATCGACGTCACCTGCCAGGTGGCAGGAGGACGGTTGACCTGCGAATGGACCTACAGCGCGAAGATCCACCGCGAGGCGACCGTCCGCGCGCTCGCCGACCGTTTTCTCGGCGCGCTCCGCGAGCTGGCAACGCCGGTCACAGAGGCCGCCTACACGACGGCCGACTTCCCGTTGATCGATTTCAGTCAGGACGAGCTCGACGAGCTCTTCAGCGACGGCGACAGCGCTCTCTACGATCGGTGATGGAATGAGCAGACCGGCGATTCAAGACATCTATCCGCTCTCCCCGATGCAGCAGGGGATGCTGTTCCATACCGTCTTTGAAGAGGGGGCGGAGGCCTACTTCGAGCAGGTCCGCATCGTCCTCACGGGCGATCTCGACCCGGCCGCCTTCCGTCGTGCCTGGCAGCAGGTGGTGGATCGCCACGCGGTCCTGCGCTCCGGCTTCTATTGGAAGCGGCGTGACGAGCCCTTCCAGATCGTCCAGGCCCGGGTCGAGCTGCCCTGGGAAGAGCTGGACTGGCGGGACCTCGCGCCGGACGCCCAGCAGGCCCGCGTCAAGGAGCTCGCGGCCGCCGACCGCGCGCGCGGTTTCACGCTCGATCGGCCGCCACTCCTGCGCATCACCCTCGTCCGGTTGGCCGAGGAGCGCTGGCAGCTCATCTGGAGCCACCATCACATCCTGCTCGACGGCTGGTGCCGGCCGATCGTCGTCGGCGAGGTCCTGGCGTTCTACGACGCCCTGCGCCATGGCCGCGCGCTCGAGCTGGCGCCGTCGCGCCCCTATCGCGACTACATCGCCTGGCTGAAACGCCAGGACCGGGTCGAGGCCGAGGCCTTCTGGCGGCGCGCTCTGGCAGGCCTCGCGGGACCGACGCCGCTGCCGGCCGATCGACCCGCCAGGGCCGAGGTTCGGCCGGACTACCAGCGGCGCGAGTCGCGTCTGCCGGCCGGGGTGCTCGCCCGGCTGCTGCGGTTCGCCCGTCAGCATCAGCTCACCTTAAGCGCGGTCGCCCAGAGCCTCTGGGGGCTGCTCCTCGCCCGCTCGAGCGGCGAGGAGGACGTGGTCTTCGGCGCCGTCGTCTCCGGCCGGCCAGCCGAGCTCCCCGGGGTCGAAACGATGATCGGCCTGTTCATCAACACCCTGCCGGTGCGCGTGCACGTGGCCCGGGACCAGGCAGTCCTCGCCTGGCTCGCGGAGCAGATGGCACGCCAGATCGAGCTCCGCCGATTCGAGCACAGCGCCTTAGTCGACGTCCGGCGCTGGAGCGGCGCGCCGGCGGGGCGGCCGCTCTTCGAGAGCCTGATCGTCTTCCAGAACCTGCGCCCCGCCTCTCCCGGCGACGGCCCGCGCGACCTCGGCCTGTCCATCAGCGAGCCGAGAGTCGCCGAGAGCGCCGACCATCCCCTGGTCCTCGTCGTCGAGCCCGAGGAGGAACTGACGCTCCGTTTCGAGTATGACGCCAGCCGCTTCGAGGCGACGACGATCGGGCGGCTCCTCGGCCAGCTCGGCGAGCTCTTCGCGGCGCTTCCCGCGGCTCTCGCGGGCCGCCTCGGCGAGCTGTCGCACCTGACCACGGCCGAACGCCACCAACTGCTCGTCGAGTGGAACGCCACGGGCGAGCCGCTGTCCGGGCCCGCCGATCTCGTGTCGCTCCTCGCCGAGCGGAGCCGCCGGTGGCCCGGTGCATTGGCCGCCGTGTCGGCGGGCGAACGCCTGACCTACCGCGAGCTCGACCGCCGGTCGAATCGTCTGGCGCACTACCTGCGCGGGCGCGGCGCGGGCGCGGCACGGTCGATCGGGCTCGCCGTAGCGCGCTCGGTCGAGACGGCGGTGGCCCTGCTCGGCATCCTCAAGGCGGGCGCGGCCTACCTGCCGCTCGACCCGGCCTATCCCGCGGAGCGGCTGCGTTACATGGCCGAGCAGGCAGACGCCAGGCTGGTCGTCGGGCGTGGGGAGCCGCTCCCGGCCCTCCTGGCGGCCGGCGCCTGCTGGGTCGACCTGGTGGGCGAAGCGGCGGCGATCGCCGCCGCGAGCGAGAGTCCGCCGCCGGTCGTCCCGGAGCCCGAGGACCTCGCCTATGTCATCTACACCTCGGGTTCGACGGGACGGCCCAAAGGGGTCGCCATGGCGCATCGGGCCCTCGTCCACTATGCCGTCGAGATGGCGCGCCGGCTCGAGCTCCGGGCCGACGATCGCGTTCTCCAGTTTGCCTCTCTCTCGTTTGACGTGCTGCTCGAGGAGCTGCTGCCGACCTGGGTCGCCGGAGGTGCCGTCGTCTTCCATGGCGACGACCTGCTGGCCTCTCCGGCCGAGCTCCAGCAGGTGATCACCGAACGGGGAGTCACGGCGCTCGAGCTGCCGGCGGCGTTCTGGCACGAGTGGGTGCGAGAGCTCGGCGAAGCGGGTGGATCCCCGCCGGCGTCGCTGCGTTTCCTCATCGTCGGCTCCGAGAAGCCGAGCCCGGAACGTCTGGCTGCCTGGGGAGACTTCGGCATACCTCTCCTCTATGTCTTCGGCCTGACCGAGACGGCGATCACCTCGACCCTGCACTGGTTCGACGGCGAGGCGCCGAGGTCGGAGCTGCCGATCGGCAGGCCGGTCGCCAATACCTCGCTCTACCTCCTCGACGCGGCCGGCCTGCCGGCTGCCATGAGCATCGCCGGCGAGCTCTACATCGGCGGCGTGGGTCTCGCCCGGGGCTACGTGGGGAGGCCGGACTTGACGGCCGAACGCTTCGTGCCCGACCGCTTCTCGGGAGGATCCGGATCTCGCCTCTATCGGACCGGCGACCGGGCCCGCCATCGCCTCGACGGCAGCGTCGACTTTCTCGGCCGCATCGACTTTCAGGTCAAGATCCGCGGTTTCCGCGTCGAGCCGGGAGAGGTCGAGCAGGCTCTCTGGGCTCATCCCGAGCTGGCGGCCGCCGCCGTGGTGGCTCGCCCGCTCCCTACAGGTGGCCAGCGGCTGGTGGCCTACGTGGTACCCAAGCCGGGGTTTCGTCCGGCAGTCGAGGGGCTGCGGGTTTTCCTCGCCGCGCGCCTGCCGGACTTCATGGTCCCCGCCGCCTTTATCACCTTGAGCTCCCTGCCGCTCTCCCCCAACGGCAAGCTCGATCGCGGAGCCCTGCCCGAGCCGGAGGGGGAGCGCCCCGACCTCGACCAGGGCTACGTTGCGCCGAGCTCGCCGGCGGAGGAGCAGCTGGCGGCGATCTGGGCCCAGGTGCTGAGGATCGAGAAGATCGGCGTCCACGACGATTTCTTCGCTCTCGGCGGCGACTCGATCCTCTCGCTCCAGATCGTCGCCAAGGCTCAGCGCGTCGGTTGGCGCATCACCCCCAAGCTGCTGTTCGAGAATCCCACGATCGCCGGGCTGGCCGCGGCCAGCCTGGGGGCGGCCGAGACGAGCGCCGAGCAGGGGCCGGTCGCCGGTACGGCGGAGCTCTTCCCCGTGCAGCACTGGTTCTTCGACCAGGGCTTCGCCGATCCCCACTGGTTCAACCTGCCCCTTCTGCTCGACCTCGGCGAGCTCGGCCAGCCAGGTCTGGTGGAAGGTGTGCTGGCGCGGCTGACCGTCCACCACGACGCTCTGCGCGTCCGTTTCGAGCCGGTGGGGGGGGGCTGGCGGCAGGTGGGCGACCCCGTCTGGAAGGACTTTCCCGTGCCGCGGGTCGATCTGTCGTCGCTGCCGGCCGGGCTCCGCGCCGCGACGCTGGGCGCGGCGGCCGACACGATCCAGGCTGGCTTCGACCTCGTCGCCGGCCCGCTCTTCAAGGCTGTGCGCTTCGACCTCGGCGCGGCGGGTCAACGCCTGCTGCTCCTCGCCCATCACCTGGTGATGGATGCGGTCTCGCTGCGCATCCTGGTCGAGGACCTCGTCGCCGGGTGCCTGCAGATCCTTGCCGGTGAAGCCCTCT
The DNA here is from genome assembly GCA_034666805.1 of Acidobacteriota bacterium. Lineage (GTDB taxonomy): Bacteria > Acidobacteriota > Thermoanaerobaculia > Multivoradales > UBA5704 > DASQPA01. The sequence goes on along the minus strand of JAXDLD010000226.1, from coordinate 2,562 downwards.
CCTTCTTCACCAAGAGCAGCTCGTGGAAGGTTTGGGCCGAACGGCTGGCGGCCCACGCGGCGAGCCGGGAAGCCTTGGGAGAGCTCGAATACTGGGCGACGATGGCGGGCGCTGCGATCGGGCCGCTGCCGCTCGAGCTTCCTGGCGGCAAGAACCGGGAGGCGGCCGCGGAGACGGTCGTGGCGCGGCTTCCGCCCGAGGAGACCCGAGCCCTGCTGACGGAGGTGCCGCGCCCCTACCGCACGCAGATGCTCGATGCGCTTCTCGCCACGCTCGCCGAAGCGTTCGCGGAGTGGAGCGGCGCGCGCCGCCTGCTCGTCGAGCTCGAGGGGCACGGTCGCGAGGAGGTGTTCGAGGGTGTCGACCTGTCGCGGACCGTCGGTTGGTTCGCCAGCCTCTATCCCGTCCTGGTGGACATCTCGGGGGTGGCGGGGCCGGGGCCGGTGGTCAAAGCGGTCAAGGAGCAGCTCCGGGCGATCCCCCATCGGGGTTTCTATTACGGAGTCCTCCGTTATCTGGGCGCCGCCGACACCGCGGCGCGGCTCGCGGCCCTACCGCGCCCGCAGGTGCTGTTCAACTATCTCGGCCAGGTGGAGGCGGGGGGTGACGACGGCCTGCCGGTCCACCCGGCGGCGGAGCCGATCGGCGCCAGCCAGAGCCCGCGCGCGGAGCGTCCGCACCTCTTCGAGATCAACGCCGCTATTTCCGGGGCCGAGCTCCAGGTCGCCTGGTCCTACAGTACCGAGCTGCACCGGCGGGAGACCGTCGAGCGCCTCGCGGCGAGTCACTTGGAGGCCCTGCGGCGCCTCATCGCGCACTGCCGGACCCCCGGGGTGGGCGGCTTTACCCCTTCCGACTTTCCCTTGGCCAAAGTCGACGTCCGTCAGCTCGACGCCCTGGTCGAGACGTTCGGCGGCGCTGCTCTCGAGGACGTCTATCCCCTCTCGCCGCTGCAAGAGGGCATGCTTTTCCATGCCCTTTATGAGCCGGAAGCCGGGCTCTACATCGGCCAGCTCTCCTATCGGCTCGACGGCGAGCTCGACGAGCCCGCCTTCCGCGAAGCCTGGCGCCACGTCGTCGAACGCCATCCCGTGCTGCGCACGGCCTTTCTCTGGAGCGAGCTCGACCGGCCGCTCCAAGTGGTGGTGCGGGAGGTCGAGCTGCCCTGGGAGGCGGAGGACTGGCGTCATCTACCGCCCGCCGAACAGGAGGAGCGCCTGACGGATCGCCTGCTGGCCGACCGCCGGCGCGGCTTCGATCCGCAGCGAGCGCCGCTCCAGCGCTTCACGCTGCTGCGTCTGGGCGACGAGGCGTGGCAGTTCGTCTGGACGCACCACCAGATGCTCCTGGACGGCTGGAGCCTGCCCCTGGTCCTGGAGGACGTGTTCGTCGTCTACGAGGCCGTGCGGCACGGTCGCGCGCCACAACTGCCGCCGGTCCGTCCGTACCGCGACTACATCGCCTGGCTCGCGGGGCAGGACGTGGGCCGGGCCGAGGACTACTGGCGCCGCACGCTCGCCGGCGTGCCGGGCGCGACGGAGATCGAAGTCGCGCGGCGGCAGGAAGCCCCCACCGGTCCGGCCGATAAGCGGCGCCAGCTCTCGCCCGCGGTCACGGGCGAGCTGGGGCGATTCGCGCGCGGGCACCAGCTCACCTTGAACAGCCTGGTGCAGGGCGCCTGGGCCCTCCTCCTCGCGCGCTACAGCGGCGCGCCGGCCGTGGTCTTCGGCGCCGTCGTCGCCGGCCGCCCGGGGGAGCTGCGCGGCGTCGAGCGCATCGTCGGCCTGTTCATCAACACGCTGCCGGTGCGCACGAACGTCGCGCCGCGCGAGCGGGTCCTGCCCTGGCTCAAGCGCCTGCAACAGGGGCAGATCGAGTCCGTGCGCTACGAGTGGAGCGCGCTGTCGGAGGTCCAGCGCTGGAGCGAGGTGCCAGCGGGCGAGCCGCTCTTCACGACCATCCTCGCCTTCCAGAACCAGCCGAGCGACGAAGCCCTGGCCGACCGCGCGAAGGGGTTCACGGCGAGCCGCGGTCAGACCGCCGAGCGGACCAACTATCCGCTCACGGTGGTGGCTGAGCCCGGACGCCGCCTGGCCCTGATGATCGAGCACGACCGCTCCCGCTTCGACGATGCCGCGGTCGAGCGCATGCTCGGCCACCTCGAGACCTTCTTGTCGGCGCTGGCCGACGGGCCGCATCGGCTGTTGGAGGACCTGGGTCTGCTCGCGGAGTGGGAGCGGGAGCAGGTGCTCCGCCAGTGGCAGGGTGAGAACGTGGGGTGGACGACGGGGACTCTGGGCGGGCGGCTGGGGTCGCGCGCGGCATCGCAGCCGGATGCGATCGCGGCGGTCGCCGGGGCCGGGCACCTGTCGTACGGTGAGCTGTCGTCTCGTGGCGCTTTCCTGGCCGGTTACCTCGAAGCTCTGGGAACGGGCCCGGAGACCGTGGTGGGCCTCTGCGTGGAACGGTCTCTGGAGCTGGTGGTGGGGACCTGGGGCGCCCTGCTCTCGGGCGCCTCCTACGTGCCGCTCGATCCCGACTATCCGGGTGAGCGTCTGGCCT
>JAXDLD010000225.1:0-2625 GCA_034666805.1 Acidobacteriota bacterium | reverse complement strand
TGGGCGATCGTCATGAAGGGGATCACGCTCTGCCGGTAGGGGAAGTAGAGCTGGACCCGGGCATCGGCGTCCAGCCCCTCGTGCTTGGTGTGGCCGACGACGCCGACGATCGTCATGTACTGGATGTCCTTGCCGGAGCCGCGGCTGATGCGCTTGCCGATCGGATCGCTATGCGGCCAGTAGCGGCGCACCATCTCGTCGTCGACCACCGCGACCTTGACGGCGTCCGCGCTGTCCCGATCGTCGAACACCCGTCCCTTCAAGAGCGGCACGTCGAGGGCCTGGAAGAAGCCGGGGGAGACGATCCGGATGTCCCCCCAGGGCCCGGGCTGCTTGGGCGGCGCGACGTACCCTTCGACGCTGAAGCTGCCGGTCGACCAGGAGCCGCCGAAGGGGAGGACCGAGGTGCCGCCGACCGCGCGCACCCCCGGCACCGCCGCGAGCCGCGCGAGGGCGCGGTCGAAGAAGGCGGCCTGCTGCGGCTCGGTCGGGTACTGGGTCTTGGGCAGGGCGAGGTTCAGGGTCAGCAGATGGTCGGGGCGGAAGCCCGGCTCGACCCGTTGCAGGTGCGCGAAGCTCTTGAGCAGGAGACCGGCGGAGACCAGCAGCGAGAGCGCCAGGGCGACCTCGACCACCACCAGGCCGCGCCGGAGCGCCTGCCGGCCGCGGCCGGCGGAGACGCCGCGGCCCCCCTCCTTCAAGGTCCGCTGGGTGTCGGAGCGCGCGGCGGCCAAGGCCGGCGCGAGGCCGAAGAGGAGGCCGGTCGCGAGCGCCACGCCGAGGGTGAAGAGGAGGACCGCGCCGTCCAGGCGCAGCTCGGCGAGCGGCAGGCCGGCGACCTCGAGCGAGGCCGCCGCCCGCATCGCCCAGTAGCCCAGGGCGAGCCCCAGGGCCCCCCCGGTCAGGGCGAGAAGGAGGCTCTCGACCAGGAGCTGGCGGACGATCTGCCATTGCGTGGCGCCCAAGGCCGCGCGGACGGCGATCTCCTTGCCGCGGCCCGAGGCGCGGGCGAGGAGCAGGTTCGCCACGTTGGTGCAGGCGATCAGGAGGACGAAGCCGACCGCGCCGAGGAGGACGAGGAGCATCGGGCGCATGTTGCCCGACGCCTTCTCGTGGAGCGAGGTGACGAGGAGGCCCCAGTCGGGCGGGTAGCTGTCCGGGAAGTCGTGCTTCAAGCGGCCGGCGAAGGCCGCCATCTCGGTTTGCGCCCGCTCGAGCGAGAGCCCGGGCCGCAGGCGGGCGGTGAAGTCCAGCGACTCGTTGGTGCGGTTGGAGTCGGCGAACTGCTCGGGAAGGAGGACCAGAGGAGTCCAGAGCTCGACGTTCCGGGAGAAGAAATCGCGGAAGGCGGAGGGCATCACCCCGACCACCAGGTAGCTCTCGCCGTTCAAGAGGAGCTTCTTGCCCACCGCGCTCCCCGCCCCGCCGAGGAGGCGCCCGGCGAGGCCCTGGGAGAGGACGGCCACCCGCTCGTGCCCGGCCTGGTCGTCCCCTGGGACGAGGGGACGGCCGGCGGCGACCGGGACCCCCAGGGTGCCGAAGAAACGGCCCGTGACCTGGGCGCCGTTCAGCCGCTGCGGCTCGCCGTGGCCGGTCAGGTTGGCGCTCCAGTTGCGCTCGACGGCGGCGCTCGCGAAGAGCTGGGTCAGCCCGGAGTAGTCGCGGAAGCCGGGCACCGAGACCGGGGCCTTCATGTTGTTGAGCGACGGGTAGAAGTGGTTGACCGTGACCAGCCGGTCGGGCGCCGCGTAGGGCAGGGCCCGCAGGAGGACGGCGTCGATGACGCTGAAGAGCGCCGTGTTCGCCCCGATCCCGAGGGCGAGGGTGGCGACGACGACGGCGCTGAAGCCGGGGCTCTTTAGAATGCGACGGAGACCGTAACGGAAGTCTTGCAAGGCGGGGCCCTCCTTGACCTACCGATCCTTACGCAAGAAGTATGCGCCGGTTTCACAGGATACAATCCTCCTGTAAATGCCGCCAGACGCGAGCACCCAGCCAGACCGCCCCACGGTCTTCGTCAGCTATAGCCATAGAGATGAGGGCTGGAAGGACCGCCTCGTCCAGCAGTTCCGGGTCCTCGAACCGGAGGGGGTGCTCGAGGTCTGGGACGACCGGAGGCTCGCCGCCGGTTCCGACTGGCAACCGGAGATCGAGCAGGCGATGCGCCGCGCAGTGGCCGCCGTGCTGCTCATCTCCGCCGATTTCCTGACCTCGCGGTTCATCCTGGGCCAGGAGGTCCCGCGTCTATTGGAGCGGCGGAAGGCCGAGGGACTCCTGGTCCTCCCTGTCATCGTGCATCCCTGCGACTGGCGTGGGGTAACGTGGCTCGCCAAGATCAACTGCAGGCCCAAGGATGGGAGGCCCCTCGCGACGTTTCCCAAGGCGAAGGCGGACCAGCACCTCGCCGCGCTGGTTGCAGAGATCCGTCGTCTCCTCGAAGGGTCCGGCAAGCGGGTCCCTCCCCCCTGGGAGGGGGACGGTAGGGACAGGGGGGAGGTTAGGAGCACCCTCTTATACACAACTTTGTGCTGTACATAGGCGCCAAAGTATGTTTCGCTGTTTCCCCAAGAAGGAATGACTATCGGGGAGGCGCCATGGGAAGTCGTATCGCAGGAGCGGAAGAGG
>JAXDLD010000224.1:0-7354 GCA_034666805.1 Acidobacteriota bacterium | reverse complement strand
AGCAGGAGAGCCAGGCCACGGGCAAGCTCTTCGCCCAGGAGCGGGTGCGGGCCCAGGGGCTCGACATGAAGATCTCGCTCGTCGAATTCTCGCTCTCGGGGAAGAAGGCGACCTTCTACTTCACGTCGGAGGGGCGGGTCGATTTCCGGCAGCTCGTGCGCGACCTCTCGACCCGCTTTTCGGTGCGGGTCAAGATGGTCCAGGTGGGCGCCCGTGACGAGGCGGGCCTGGTGGGCGGCATCGGCATCTGCGGCCGTACGCTTTGCTGCTCGACCTGGCTCAAGGACTTCCGGCCGATCTCGATCCAGATGGCGAAACGACAGAACCTGAGTTTGAACCCGTCGAAGATCTCCGGCCAGTGCGGGCGGCTGCTCTGCTGCCTGGCCTACGAGGATGACCAGTACAAGACCAAGAATCCGGACACCCGGAAGGCCCCGCCGCCCGAGGTGTCCGCTTAGAGGACGATGGCCAACCGCAAGCTGATTCGCCCCGACATGAACGAGCTCAAAAAGGAGCTCCCTTCCCGGACCGTCCGCCGCAAGCAGGCGCCGCCGGAGCAGACCAATGCCGAGGAGTTCTACTACCTCAAGCAGATGGCGGCGAAGACGCCGATGGTCGTCATCTTGAACAACGACGAGGAGCTGCGCGGCTGGATCGAGTGGTACGACAAGGGGGCGATCAAGCTCAATCGCCACCAGGGGCCGAACCTCCTCATCCAGAAGCAGGTGATCCGCTACATGTTCAAGGAAGAGGAGCTCCGTCGCGGCCGGAGCCGGCGTTCCGCCGACAACGGCGACAACGACCGGGAAACGCCCTCCTGACCGCGCGCCCCATCCTCGCCCTGACCCAGGGCGATCCTGCCGGGATCGGTCCCGAAATCCTGTTGAAGCTTCTCGTCCGGCCCGGAGACGGGGGCATCGCCGGGCCGGAGCCGGCCTGGCAGCCGGTCCTCGTCGCCGAGCGGGCGGCGGTCGAGGCGCTCGTCCCGATCCTCCCCGATTTCCCCTGGGACCATCTCACCTGGCTCGCCGCGCCGCCCGCGCGGGAAGAGCTGGCGGGGCTCGGCACCCGGGGGATGATCCCCGCCCTGGATCCGGTGGGGGTCGCGCGCCAGGTGGCCTTCGGCCAGTCCGGTCCCGCCGACGCCTTCGGCGCCATGGCGGCGCTCGACGCCGGGATCGCCCTCGTGCAGGGCGGCGCCGCCGACGCCCTGGTGACGGCGCCGGTCGCCAAGTCCTCGATCGCCCGGCACCACCTCCCCGGCTTCAAGGGCCACACCGACTACCTGGCCGAGGCCGCCGGCCTCGAGCGCTACGGCCGCGACTACCTCATGGCCTTCCTCGCCCCCGGGCTCCAGGTGGCGCTCCTGACCGTCCACCTGCCGCTGGTCGACGCCATCCGCGGGGTGACGGCGGAGGCGGTCGACGAGGCCCTCGCCTGTCTCCACACCCATGCCGGGGGGCGGATCGCCCTCGCGGGTTTGAACCCGCACGCCGGGGAGGGCGGGCTCCTGGGGATGGAGGATGGCGAGGTGCTGGTCCCGGCGGTGGCGCGGGGCCGGGAGCGGGGGGTGGACGTCTGGGGCCCCGAGAGCGCCGACTCGCTCTTCGCGCGGGCCCGGGGCGGCGAGTTCGATTGGGTCCTCGCCCTCTACCACGACCAGGGGCTGGTGGCGGTCAAGACCGCCGCCTTCGGCCTCGCCACCAACTGGACTCTCGGGCTCCCCTTCCTTCGCACCTCGGTTGACCACGGCACCGCCTTCGGCATTGCCGGGAGAGGGATCGCCGACGAGCGCCCGCTCGTCCACGTGGTCGAGACGACGCTCGGCATCCTCTCGGGCGAGCTGCCGCGGAAGCGGTAGTATCATGCTGGCGGCCCGTGTTGGCCTGGCCTGACCGGCCGTGGTTGCCAACGCTGGGAGGAAAGCATGCCGAGCTCACTGTCTCTCCGTCGTGTCGGCGCCACGGTCTGCCTGCTCGCCGTCACCGCCGGGTGCAGGAACAGCCCCAGCGAGCCGGAGCGCCTCCGGCAGCCGTCGCTGACGGTCACCTGCCTCCCTGCCGGCGTGCGCGTGAGCTGCACCGCCAGCTACCTGCCGAGCGTCGGCTCGCTGCGTGACGTCACCTCCCAGTCCACCTGGCGGGCCTCCGATCCCACCTTGGGGAGCTTCCTCCAGCCCGGGATCTTCACGCCGGCCCGGCGGGGCGAGGTCGAGCTCTCGGCCCGCTACAATGGCCTCGAAGATCGGGTGGTCTCGAAGTTCCTGGTCGATCCCCGGCAGACCGGCACACGGCTGTACTTCCTCTCCGGGATGGTCCGAGACGACGTGAGCAATGAGGATCTCGCCGGTGCCACGGTCGAGATCCTGAACGGGTACGCCCGTGGCGCGCAGTCGCTCACCAACCGGTTCGGCGCCTACCAGTTCGACACGATCCTCACGGGAGAGACCTTTTCGGTCCGGGCCTCGAAGACCGGGTACGTTCCCTCGACCCTCACCTATCGGGTCGACTCACCCGTAGGGCCGGCGGGCGGGAACCCTCCCTTCCTGGACTTCCGGCTGCGGCGGCTCGGGTAAGGGGGTCCTACGAAGCGCCCTTCCCGGATAGCACCACGGGGATCGTCTTCAGCAAGATCTTCAAATCGAGGAGGGGCGACCAGGAGTCGATGTACTCCAGGTCGAGCTGCATCCAGCGGTCGAAGTCGATGTTGTTCCGGCCGCTGATCTGCCAGAGGCAGGTCAGGCCCGGCTTCATCGCCAGGCGCCGGCGCTGCCAGCGCTTGTAGTGGGCCACCTCTTCCGGGATCGGCGGCCGGGGGCCCACGAGGCTCATGTCGCCGCGGAGGACGTTCCAGAGCTGGGGCAGCTCGTCCAGGCTGAACTTGCGGAGGAAGCGGCCGAACCAGGTCACCCGCGGGTCGCTCTTCAGCTTGAAGACCGGGCCGTTCATCTCGTTCAAATGCATCAGGCCGCGGCGCTGGTCCTCGGCACCCTCGACCATCGTGCGGAACTTGTAGAGGGTGAAGAAGCGGCCGTTCAGGCCGCAGCGAGTCTGGCGGAAGAGGACATCGCCGCCCGAGGTCAGCTTGATGAGGAGCGCGATCCCGCCCACCGCGGGCATGGCGAGGAGCAGGGTTAGCCCGGCCAACGCCACGTCGAGCGCCCGCTTGGCCATCAGCCGGAGCTGGCTCGTAGGGGTCGTAGCGAAGGAGAGGAGCGGCATGCCGTCCAGGTCCTCGAGCTCGACCCGCGCCCGGGTGTGGGGGAAGAGGTTCATGGCGAAGCGGGTGCGGATACCCTGGTCCTGGAGCGCGAGGAAGAGGTCCTCCAGGCGGTCGAGCTCGCGGCGGTGGACGGCGAAGATGACGTCGTCGACGACGTTGTTCTCGACGATCCGCGGGATGTCCTCGATCTCCCCGAGGATGGGGAAGGGGGCGTTCCAGGGCTCCGCCAGGTCGCGGCCGTTCTCGATGAAGCCCAGGATGCGGTAGCCCCAGAAGCGGTGGCCGAGGATCGACCGGGCGATCTCCAGGGCGGTCGGGTTGGTGCCGACGACGAGCACCGTCCGGTAGTTGAAGCCGTGCACCCGGACGTAGCGCGAGGTCATCCGGATGGCGATCTTCTCCGTCAGCAGGAGCAGGCAGGAGAGGAAGGCGAAGAGGAAGACCCAGGAGCGGCTGATGCGGTCGCCGACCAGCAGCCGGTCGTCCAGGCGGCCGACGTAGAGGATGAGGGTGAAGACGACCGCGCCGGACGCGCAGACGCGGACGATGGCCCAGGCCTCGTCGATCAGCGGGACGGTGCGGTGCGAGCGGTAGCGCCCGGAGGTCAGGAGGAGCGCTCCCCAGATCAGGAGGGCGAGCGGGAGGAGCGGCAGGTAGGTCCAGACCGGGTGCAGCGAGCTGGGGAAGGTCCCTGGAGCGAGCTGCGGGAGGATCGAGCTGCGCAGCGCGAACGCGAGTAAGAAAGCACCTGTGATGAGGGACAGGTCGAGTAAAAAGATCACGACCGCGAGGATTCGGGCTCGTTCTTTCAGCATGGATTCAAAGTGGCCCGGTGCCCCCGCCCTCTAGCGCAGCGTTCCTAGTTTAACGTATCGCATGAAGTTTCCGTCCATAAAGGCCGATTCCAGCTGCTCTACGTGCGCCCGAATGGTTCCGAGGGAGGCCTACGAGGGCCGCGTACCTTCGTTCTGGAAGAGGTATACGAATGCAAAACTCCAGCCGTCGCGCCGAGCGGACGCAGGAATTTACATGTCTGAAACACCGGAGGCAGCCGGATCTTGCGGCGGCGTGCGGCGAGCGCCCTGTGGCTGGTCTATAGTAGTCTGGTCCAGAGCGGGGGACCGATGACTACCTTAGGCCAGCGAATCACCGTGGATCCCGAGCAGTGCGGCGGCCGGCCCTGCGTTCGGGGGATGCGCATCCGCGTCACCGATGTGCTGGACCTGCTCGCCTCGGGCTTGACCCCATCTCAGGTGCTGGAGGAGTTGCCGGATCTCGTGCCGGAAGACGTCGCGGCCTGCCTGCGGTTCGCCAGCCGCCGGCTGGATCATCCAACACTCGCCGCATGAACCTCTGGGTGGACGCCCAGCTTCCCCCCTCGATCGCACGTTGGTTCCGCGACGCCTCCGAAGAGGCGCTTGCCATCCGGGACATTGGGCTCCGGGACGCCAAGGACCGGCAAATCTTCATGGCAGCAAGACAGGCGGGCGCTGTCGTCTTAACCAAGGACGTCGATTTCGTCCAGCTTCTCGAAGAGCTCGGTCCACCTCCGCAAGTCGTCTGGATCACGTGTGGCAATACTTCGAATGCCCGTCTGCGCCAGATCCTGGAGAGCGCCTGGCCGTCTGCCAGAGGACTGCTCGTCCGGGGTGAGCCGCTCGTAGAGATCAGCGACCCGGCCACCTGAGATCCAGTCCTACCGCCCCGCCAGCTGCCGGAAGAGTTCTGCATACTGATCCGCCACCCGCTCCCAGGAGTAGAGGCGGGCCGCCCGCGCCGCCGCCTCGGCGCCTCGCTCCCGGGCCTCGGCCGGAGCCTGGCGCAGCCGTTCGAGCACCTCGGCGAGGCTCGCCGGCAAGGCGGCACGGAAGTAGAGCCCGGTCTCCCCCGCCACCTCGCGGTTCTCCGGCGTGTCGTTGACCACCGCGCAGTTGCCGTAGCCCATGGCCTCGACCAGGGCGGGATGGGTGCCCCCCACGTCGGTCGCGTGGACGTAGGCCAGGGCGTGGGAGAGGAGCTCGCGGTAGCCCTCGCCGTAGATGGGGCCGGGGAAAAGGATGCGCGGGTCGGCGCCCTGGGTGAAGCTGGCGATGAAGGCGGAGGCGTAGGGGGCGCCTCCCACCATCACCAGGGGCAGGTCGCCGCCCACCTCGCGATAGGCCTCGGCCACCCGGTGCGGGTTGTTCTCCGGCTCGAAGCGGCTGACGTAGAGGAAGAAGCGCCGGCTCTCAAGCTTCAGGCGGTCGAGGACGCCGGTCTCCGCCGGAGGGCGCGGATCGACTCCGTAGGCGATGGCGGTCGAGGCGGCGCCGTAGCGCGTCCGGTAGTGCTGACGGATGACCTCGGCGTCGGTCACCAGGAGGTCCGGGAGGACACAGGCCAGCCGCTCGGAGGCGGCATAGACGGCGCGCCCGAATGGGCCCCACTTGGCGCGCCGCTTCTCGATGCCATCGACGTGCAGGGCGACCGGCACCCCGGCGAGCTCAAGGAGAGGGACGAAGAGGGCGTTAGCCGAGTTGACGACGAGGGCCGCGTCGTGGCCCCGCCCCTGAGCAGCCCAGCAGGAGAGGAAGGTGTGGACGGGGGTGTCGAGGTACTTGGTGGGGAGGGTCGGGAGGACCACGAGGTCGACCCCGCGGTAGCTCGTGAGGCCGCGCGGGGTCGAGTGCGACCGGCAGTAGACGGTGACCCGGAAGCCGCGCGCGACGAGCCGGACGGCGAGCTCCTCCATGAGCGTCTCGTAGCCGCCGTAGCGGGCGGGGATGCCGCGGCTGCCGATCAAGGCAACGTCGAGAGGACGAGGGGGCGTCAAATCGGCTCTCCCGACTGCCGGAACCAGCGGTCGATGGCGGCGGCGGGCACCGTGCGCCGGGCCGCGATCGCCCGCCGTCTCTTCCCGATGTCGCGCCGGTGCCGCCAGAGCCAGGCGTAGGCGGGGAGCGAGGTCCGCTCCTTCGCCAGGACGTAGCCCAGGGCCAGGAGGTCGCGGCCGAGGGTGGGGAAGAAGGTGCGGGCGAGGTTCCCCCAGGTCTGGTGATAGAGGCGCAGCAGGTAACGGTTCTTGAGCGAGTGATAGTTGACCGCTGCCGGCATGGCGCTCCGCCGCTCGGGGAGGTTGAAGCGCCGGTGCTCGCAGAGGGCGGCGGGGGCGTAGAGGATCTCCCAGCCGCGCTCGCGGAGGCGAAAGCAGAGCTCGGCGTCCTCCCGGAAAGAGTGGAAGCGGGAGTCGAAGACCTCGCCGTCGACGGCGGCGTCGAGAAGAGCGGCACGGCGGAAGAGGGAGGCGGCGCCGGTCGCTCCGAAGACCCGCTCCGGAGTCGCGAGTTGGCCATGGTCGGGCTCGCCCGAGCCACGGTCCAGATGGCGCCAGTTGGGGGTCAGCCGCATGCCGCAGGCGTCCAGGAGGCGCCCGCCCGTCGGACCGGCCGGGCGGACGAGGCGGCCGGTCAGGGCGCCGGCTTTGAGCCCGGGGTACTCCGTGGCGAGGGCGAGCAGGCGGTCGAGGTAGTCGGGGGCGGGATGGGCGTCGGCATTGAGCGAGAGGATCCAGTCGGCCCCGGTGCGCGCGATGGCCTCGTTCATCCCCCCGGCGAAGCCGCGGTTCTCGGGGAGACCCACGGCGGTCAGGGGAAGTCCCGCGGGAGCGTGGGCGCGGGCGGCCTCCAGGCTGGCGTCGGTGCTCGCGCAGTCCACCACCACCAGCTCGAGCGGCCGGTATTGGAAGTTGCCGATCGCCGCCAGGCAGCCCGGAAGGTCGGCGGCCGAGTCGTGGGTGACGATGCAGACGGCGACCGAGGGAGAGGTCCCGCTCACGAGAACCTCTCCCGCGCCAGCCGGGCCGGCTGCCGCCAGCCGGTCATGGCGCCCGCCATGGCGTCCAAGAGCCCGCGCCCGGCCTCGGCCCGGCTCGCCGCCCGCTTCGGCCGGCGGAGCGGGAGGAGGAGCAAGCGGAGGCCGAGCCCCACGGGGAGGAGGGCGCGCGCCGCCCCGGCCCAGGCGGGGCCATGGTGCTTGGCGAGATAACGGGTCAGGTTCCGGTAGTAGATCCAGAGGAAGGTGCCATAGCCGAGCCGCGGCACGCTGCTCCCCAGCCGGTGCCGGAAGCGGGCGGCGGGCCAGTAGCGGACGGCCT
>JAXDLD010000223.1:0-5113 GCA_034666805.1 Acidobacteriota bacterium | reverse complement strand
CCGCCCCCTCCTCGGCCTCCCGCGGAGCGTCCTCCTGGCAGCGGTTGAGGCGGCGGGTCTCCAGCCGGTCGACGACCCGACCAACCGCGACCTCTCGCTGCCCAGGAACCGGCTGCGCCACCATCTCCTCCCCAGGCTGGCCGCGGCCGACCCCGGCCTGCAGGAGCGCCTGGCCCGCCTCGCCGCCCGGGCGGCGGGGGCGCGGCGGCGAATCGAGGAGGCCGTCGACGCGGCCCTCGGACCCAACGCCGATCCCACCCATCCTCCCTGCAAGCTCTCGATCCCGCGCCGCGCCTTCGCCGGGCTGCCCGCTCCCCTCCAATCCTTCGCCCTGGCCGCCCTCCACCACCGCGCCGGCGCTCCCTATCCGGCCTCCGCCGCCGCCCGCGCCGAGCTGCTGCGCCAGCTCACCTCCCCGGGCAGGATCGGCTGCGACTGCGGGGGCGGCTGGCGCTGGGAGGGGCGCTCGCGGGGACGCTCTCAGGAGAGAACCGAGCGGCTCGCCCTCGTGCCGCCCCCGGGCGGAACGGGCCGGCGGGCGGCCCCGCGCGGTTTCACTTATACTTTCCCGGAGCAGGTCCCGGAGCAGCTGATGACACCAGAGGTGACGACGGATGGCGCATGAGATTGAGAAGATCGAACCTCTCTTCGAGGCCGCCGCCCTGCGTGGCAGCGTCGCCAAGCTCGCCAGGCAGCTGGCGGCCGACCTCGGGGAGGGGGACGAGGGCGGTACCGAGCCGCTCCTCCTCGCCATCCTGGGGGGATCGCTCATCTTCCTCGCCGACCTGGTGCGGGCCATCGACCGGCCGGTGCGCTATGAGCTCATGCAGGTGGGGTACTCGGAGGAGCCCGCCGGCTCCGAGGCCGGCGCCGGCTCCGATACCGAGACGATCGAGAAGGTCCAGAACATTCAGTACCCCGTTCCCGTAGAGATCGCGGGGCGGAGCATCGTGGTATTGAAGGACGTGGTGGCCTCCGGCGTCATCGAGGTCTACCTGGGCGAGAAGCTGCGCCAGCACGGGGCGCGCGAGGTGCGCTTCGCGGCTCTCATCGACATGCCCGACGAGAGGAAGACCGACTTCGCGGTCGACTACGGGGCCTTCACCACCCGGCGCGACGGCATCCTGGTGGGGTACGGTCTCAAGCACGAGGGCAGGTACGGCAATCTGCCCTATATCGGCCGGCTTCCCCATGCGGGATAGCCGGCCCGGGGGCGGCTGGGAATCCCCGGCCCACCGGAACCGTTACGTTCAGGGGATAGCAGTCCCCGTCCCCCGTCGCTCAAGCTCAGGAGCGACCCTGGCAATGAGGTAGCCGAGCGTTGAACTCTACTCTGAAGACCCTATTTCTCTGGATGGCCATCTTCGTGGTCGTCATCCTGCTGTGGAACACCTTCCAGAACGGCAAGGCCGCCGCCAAGGAGCTCGACTACTCCGCCTTGATGCAGGCGGTCCAGAAGAACCGGGTGGCGGAGGTCACGATTCGCGACGACCAGGAGGTCTCGGGCAAGTACAAGGGCGGTGGCGAGTACGCCGAGGGCACCGAGTTCACCAGCCAGCTGCCGTTCAAGTCGGACTCCACCTTTATCCAGAAGCTCGAAAGCGCGGGCGTCGTCGTGCGCGGCGAGAAGACCAAGGAGAACCCGCTCCTGACCGTGCTCTTCACCTGGGCGCCGGTCCTCTTGATCGTCGCCCTCTGGATCTTCTTCATGCGCCAGATGCAGACCGGCGGCAACAAGGCCCTCTCCTTCGGCAAGAGCAAGGCGAAGCTCCTGAATACGACCGGCAAGAAGGTGACGTTCAAGGACGTCGCCGGGGTCGAGGAGGCCAAGGAGGAGCTGTCGGAGATCGTCGACTTCTTGAAAGAGCCGCAGAAGTTCCAGAAGCTGGGCGGCCGTATCCCCAAGGGGGTGCTGCTGATGGGCCCGCCGGGCACCGGCAAGACGCTCTTGGCGCGCGCCATCGCCGGCGAGGCCAACGTCCCCTTCTTCTCGATCTCGGGCTCGGACTTCGTCGAGATGTTCGTGGGCGTCGGCGCCTCGCGGGTCCGTGACCTCTTCGAGCAGGGCAAGAAGAACGCCCCCTGCATCATCTTCATCGACGAGATCGACGCCGTCGGCCGGCACCGCGGGGCGGGGCTGGGCGGCGGTCACGACGAGCGCGAGCAGACCCTGAACCAGCTCCTGGTCGAGATGGACGGCTTCGAGTCGAACGAGGGGGTCATCCTCATCGCCGCCACCAACCGGCCCGACGTCCTCGATCCGGCCCTCCTCCGCCCCGGCCGCTTCGACCGCCGGGTCGTCGTCGATCGGCCGGACGTCAACGGCCGCCTGGGGATCTTGAAGGTCCACACCCGGAACATCCCGCTCGACGAGAACGTGCAGCTGAACGTCATCGCCCGCGGCACCCCGGGCTTCGCCGGCGCCGACCTCTCGAACCTCGTCAACGAGGCGGCGCTCATCGCCGCCCGACGGGGCAAGAAGAAGGTCGAGATGGAGGACTTCGAGTTCGCCAAGGACAAGGTCCTGATGGGGGTCGAGCGGAAGACCCTCATGCTGACCGACGACGAGAAGCGGGTGACCGCCTATCACGAGGCCGGCCATGCTTTAGTCGCCTGCTTCACGCCGGGGGCCGACCCTCTCCACAAGGTCACCATCATCCCCCGCGGCCGGGCCCTGGGTCTCACCATGCAGCTCCCGACCGAGGACAAGTACACCTACAAGAAGCACTACGTCGAGGCGCAGATCGCCATCCTGATGGGCGGCCGGGTGGCCGAGGAGCTGACCCAGGACGACATCACGACCGGCGCCGGCAACGACATCGAGCGGGCGACCGAGATGGCGCGGCGGATGGTCTGCGAGTGGGGCATGTCGGAGCTCGGCCCTCTCTCCTTCGGCAGCAAGGAGGAGCCGCTCTTCCTGGGCCGCGACTTCAACCAGCGCTCCGACTACAGCGACGACACGGCGATCCGCATCGACCGCGAGGTGGCGAAGATCGTCCAGCAGGGCTATGAGAGCGCCACCGGCGTCCTCACCCAGAACCGGGCGGTCCTCGACCGGCTGGCGGTCGATCTCCTGGAGCACGAGTCGCTGGACGGCGAGATGGTCTACCAGCTGATCCGCGACATGACCGGCCAGGACCACGCGCCGACCCGCCCCGCGCCTCCGGGCGAGGGTCTCTACATCGGCCAGGAGGGCCCCGAGACCGTGGCCACGGCGCCGGTGCCCGTCATCGCCAATGCCGGCAACCCCGGCCATGCCGGCAATGCCGCCGGCCCCGCCCGTCAGCAGGAGCCGGCGAGCTGACGCGCTCCGCCGCTCCTCGCGGTTCTTCGAGCGCCCGGCTGCGGCCGGGCGCTTTCGTTTTCGGTCTTCGGCCAGACGCCGCGGCACGATAGACTGCGGGGGAGGGTCTAAAAGCGACCCCGCCCATCATGGAAACAGCGATCCAGCCGAGCACGGAGAGAAGCTGGACCCTCCACCTCCCCCGTGGCCGCGCCCTGCTTCTAAGCGGACGGCCGCGGGTGATGGGCATCCTGAATCTCACCCCCGACTCCTTCAGCGACGGCGGCCTCTTCCTCGATCCCGTCGATCCCTCATTGGCGGTCGAGCGCGGCCTCGCCCTGCTGGCCGAGGGCGCCGATCTCCTGGACCTCGGAGCGGAGTCGACCCGGCCCGGCGGCGGGGTCTACGGCGCCGGAGCGCGGACGGTGCCGGTCGACGAGGAGCTGGAACGGCTCCTCCCGGTTCTCGCCGGGCTGCGGCGGGCGACCGACGCCCCGCTCTCGGTCGACACCCGGAAGGGTGAGGTGGCGCGCCAGGCCCTGGCGGCGGGCGCGGACCTCGTCAACGACGTCTCCGCCTTGAGCGATCCCGACCTCGGCCGCGCCGTCGCCGACGCCGGCTGCCCCCTGGTCCTGATGCACAGCCGGGGCGATATCGCCACCATGCAGAGGGAGATCCGCTTCACGGACCTCCTGGCCGAAGTGCGCGCGGAGCTCCAGGCAGCCGTCCTCCGCGCAGTGGCCTTAGGGGTCGACCCCGGGCAGCTCGTCCTCGACCCTGGGATCGGCTTCGGCAAGACCGCCGCCCAGAACCTCCTCCTCGTCCGCCGGCTTTCCGCCTTTGCCGAGCTCGGCCGGCCACTCCTCCTGGGGGCCTCGCGCAAGAGCTTTCTCGGCCATGTCGGCCCTGTCGAACAAGCCGGGGTTGGAGCGGCGCCGCCCGACCGCCGGCTGGGCGGCAGCCTCGCCGCCGCCGGCTGGGCGGCCCAGAACGGGGCGGCCCTGGTGCGGGTCCACGACGTCGCCGACACCGTCCAGTTCCTCGCCGCCTGGGAGGCGATCGCCACCTCTGCCACTGGGGCCACGGGGCCGGGAGACCGCGGCCGATGAGCGCCGTGCGCTTCCTGGAGATCCTCACCTGGCGCGACGCCGTCGACATCCTGGCGGTCGCCTTCATCATCTACAACCTGCTGGTCCTCGTGCGCGGCACCCGCGCCGTGCAGATGCTCCTGGGGATCGTCTTCGTCGGCATCGTCTACTACCTGGCGCGCCTGGCCGAACTGCCGACCCTCCAGTGGATCCTGGAGAACCTGCTGATCGTCTTCCCCTTCGCCATGATCGTGCTCTTCCAGCAGGAGCTCAGAAGGGCCCTCGCCAACTTCGGCCGCAACCCGCTCTGGGGCCTGGGCAAGCAGCAGCAGGTCGAGTCGACCTTCGGCGAGATCGTCCTCGCCGCGACGACGCTCTCCGCGCGACGGATCGGGGCCCTCGTCGTCATCGAGCGGCTGGAGGGGCTCCGCAACTTCGTCGAGAACGGCATCGTCCTGGACGCCGAGCTCTCCTTCGACCTCCTGATCAACGTCTTCACCCCCGACACCCCGCTCCACGACGGGGCGGTGATCATCCAGGACGAGCGCATCGCCGCCGCCGCCTGCTTCCTGCCGCTCACCCCCAACCCGGAGCTGTCGAAGGAGTTCGGCACCCGCCACCGCGCCGCCCTCGGCATCACCGAGGAGACCGACGCCGTGGCGGTGGTGGTCTCGGAGGAGACCGGCATCATCTCGCTGGCGTTCAACGGCGTGCTGACCCGCGACCTCGACAGCAACAACCT
>JAXDLD010000222.1:0-6502 GCA_034666805.1 Acidobacteriota bacterium | reverse complement strand
GGCCGCCAGGTCCACGGCGAGCCGGTCGCCGGGCTCCACCGTCTCCCAGAGGCCGAGCCCGCCGACCGGCAGGACCGGCAGGCCGATCGCGATGGCATTGCGGTAGAAGATGCGGGCGAACGACTCGGCGAGGACGCAGCCGACGCCGAGGATCTTGAGCGCCTGTGGCGCATGCTCGCGGGAGGAGCCGCAGCCGAAGTTGCGCCCGGCGACGACGACATCGCCGCGCTCCACCTCCTTGGCGAAGCGCGGGTCGAGCACCTCCAGGCAGTGCGGGGCCATCTGCGCGATCGGCAGCGAGATATAGCGGCCGGGCGCCATGACGTCGGTGTCGACGTTGTGGCCGAATTTCCAGACCTTGCCCTCGATCCGCATCGCCTCTCCTCCTGCTCTTTAAGCGCGCGCGATCTCGCCGGCGACGGCGCTCGCGGCCACGGTCAAGGGGGAGGCGAGGAAGACCCGCGCCTCCGGGCTCCCCATCCGCCCCTGGAAGTTGCGGTTGGTCGAGGAGATGCACACCTCGCCCGCGGCGAGGAGGCCCATGTGCTTGCCAAAGCAGGCGCCGCAGCCGGGGTTCAAGACGACCGCCCCGGCTTCCAGGAAGTCTTCGAGCAGCCCCTCGCGCATGGCCTGGCGGAAGACGTCGACCGAGGCCGGCGAGACGTACATCCGCACGTGCTTGGCCACCTGCTTGCCGCGGAGATACTCGGCGGCGATCCGCAGGTCCTCGATCCGGGCGTTGGTGCAGGAGCCGAGGACCGCCTGGTCCACCCGCTGCCCGGCGACCTCGGAGACCGGCCGCACGTTGTCCGGCGAGTGGGGGAGGGCGACCTGGGGCTCGATCGCCGTCAGATCGATCTCGTGGCTCTGGGCGTAGGCGGCGTCCGGGTCGGGGAGGACCGGCTGGTAGGTGTCGCGCGGCAGGCCGTGCTCGGCGAGATAGGCGAAGGTCTTCTCGTCGGGGAGGAAGAAGCCGAACTTGGCGCCGATCTCGACCGCCATGTTGGCCATCGTCATGCGGCTCTCGACCGACAGCCCCGCCGCGCCGTCGCCCGTCCACTCGACCGAGCGGTACTGCGCCCCCTCGACGGTGAAGCGGCGGGCGAGGTGGAGCATCAGGTCCTTCGACATCACCCCGGGGGGGAGCTCGCCGCGGAGCCGGAGCTCGATCGTCTCGGGGACCGTGAACCAGAGGGTGCCGGTGGCGCAGACGTAGGCGGTCTCGGTGAAGCCGATGCCGGTCCCCGCCGCCCCCAGGGCGCCGTACATGGTCGAATGGGAGTCGGTCCCCAGGATCAGCTCGCCCGGGGCGACGTGCCCCTTCTCGCACATCACCTGGTGGCTGATGCCGCCCCGGGTGTCGTAGAAGGTGCCGATGCCGTACTTCTCGACCTGCTTTCTGATGACCGCGTGCCCCTGGGCGCTCGCCTCGTCCGGCGCCGGCACCGCGTGGTCGAGGACGATGACGATACGGTCCGGGTCCCACAGCCGCTCGATCCCCGCCTCCTCGAGCACCATTCCGGCCAGCCGGAAGCCCTCGTGCCCCATCAGGCGGTCGACCTTCGCCACCACGGTCTCCCCGGCACGGGCCTCGCGGCCCGCGGCGCGGGAGAGGATCTTCTCCGCCATCGTCATTCCCGGCGTGCCCAGCGTGCTTCCCATCGTCGGCAAGGCCCTCCTCTTCTCCAGGTGTCTCCCGAGGGGCTGGCGGGACAGTGGGACGCGGGTTTACGGAAAGATCAGGTCTTTTCGCCGAGGAGCCGGATCAGCTCCCCGGCGACCTCGTCCGTCCGCGCCGTGCCCCCGAGGTCGGGGGTGAGGACGCGGCCTTCGGCGAGGAGGCTCCGGACCGCCGCGTCGAGAGCCGCGGCCGCGCGCTGGCGGCCGAGGTGCTCGAGCATCATCTGGCTGGAGAGGACGGTGGCGAGCGGGTTGGCGATCCCCTTGCCGGCGATGTCGGGGGCCGAGCCGTGCACCGACTCGAAGTAGGAGTGGCGGTCGCCGATGCAGCCCGAGGGGGCCATCCCCAGCCCGCCGGCGAGCTCGGCGGCGACGTCGCTCATGATGTCGCCGAAGAGGTTGGGGGTGAGGATGACGTCGAACGCCTCGGGGGCGGCGACCAGGCGCCGGCAGGCGTCGTCGACATAGAGATGGTCGTGGGGGACTCCCGCGGCATCGAGCACCTCCCCGGCGATCCGGCGGAAGAGGCCGTCGGTCTTGACCAGGACGTTGTCCTTGGTCACCACCGTCACCCGGCCCGGCCGGCCGCGGGCGCGCCGGGCGAGCGCCTGGCGGGCGGCGGTCTCGGCGATCCGGCGGGTCCCCTCCGCGGTCGTCAGCCGGAGGGTGAAGAGCCCCTCCGGGGCGAGGGGGCGGCCGAGGTTGTCCCTGAGCTCCGGCCAGCGGGCCACGAGCTCGGCCATCTCCCCTTCCCGCGCCGGGTACTCCCCTTCGAGGTTCTCGCGCACGATGAGGAGGTCGACCGGCCGCTCCCGCCGGAGGGGCGAGGGGATGCCCGGCAGGCTCCGGGTGGGGCGCAGGTTGGCGTAGGTCACGAGCCCCCAGCGCAGGTAGCGCAGCACCTCCCGGGCATGGGTCTGGATAGCCCCGAAGAGGATGGCGTCGGCCGCCTGGCAGGCCTCCTTGGTGCTCTCCGGGAGCGGGGTGCCGAATTCGGCCATGGCGGCCGCGCCATGGGGCGGGCGGACGAAGCGGGCGTCGGGCAGCAGGTGGGCGAGGACGGCCGCCGCCGCCTCGACCACCTCCGGGCCGATCCCTTCGCCTCCCAGGAGGACGATCGAAAGGGGGGTGTCGCTCACAGGTCTTACCTCGCGTCACTCGCGTCAAAGGGCGGCGAAGTATAGCAGCGCGATCCCAGGCGTTGGGCTGGGGGTTTTTCCTCCGGGCGCGCCGGGGGAAATCCCTCCTTTCCCCTGGGGGGTTCGCCGGCTGTCGCTCCGCCCCGCCAGGGGTTAATTTGGACGACGTAGAGGAGGGATATGCCATGAACCGAGCTCAATCGTCCATCGCCGTGATAGCAGTGCTCCTGCTCCTGCTGGCAGCTCCGGCCTCCCGTGCCGCGACGCCGCCGTCCGGCTCGGTGTCGGAGGCCCAGCCGACCGTCAGCTGGCAGGGGACGTTCAAGCCGCCGATTGCGGCGGTGGGGTGCAGCGGCCCGAGCGACGCGAATTGCGACAACTTCAGCCTGACCGTCGTCGCCCCGTCCTTCCCCTACCAGCTCGACGTCACGCTCCATGTCGCCGCCACCGACGACTGGGACCTGCGGGTGTACGACGCCGCGGGCAACCTCGTGGGGACGTCGGGCAACTCCGCCGGAGCGGACGAGCACGTGACACTCGTCAGCCCCGCTGCCGGGACCTACACGGTGCAGGCGGTCAACTTCGCCGGCGCGACCGCGGCGTCCGGGGTCGCGACGCTGGCCCGCCAGCAGAGCTCGGCGCCGCCTCCGGGGGCAGGTCCCAAGCCGACCTACTCGCTCCACGTCGACCCCAACGGGCACAGCTCCGGCGAGCCGAGCGTGGGCGTCAACTGGAAGAGCGAGGTCGCCGACAACGGCGGCACGATCATGTATGTGTCGAGCTTGAACACCCTGCGTCTCCGCCTCGACGACTGCACCTCGCCGCCGAAGCCGCGGCCGGGTGACGACTGGCGGGACGTGAGCCCGCCGAACGCGATCACCTCCCTCGATCCGATCCTCTACACCGATTCGAGGACCGGCCGCACCTTCTCCTCGCAGCTCCTCGGCCGCAGCAGCCTGATGTCCTACACCGACAGCGACGGCGACAGCTGGGTGCCGAGCCAGGGCTCGGGCATCAGCTCGGGCGTCGACCACCAGACGATCGGCGGCGGCCCCTTCGCCCCGCCCCTCGTCAACCCGCTCTTCGACCACTCGGTCTACTACTGCTCGCAGGACCTGGAGCTCGCCGAGTGCGCCCTCTCGGTCGACGGCGGCCTGACCTTCGGCCTGGCGGTGCCGATCTACACCCTGCTCCAGTGCGGCGGCATCCATGGCCACGTCAAGGTGGCCCCCGACGGCACGGCCTACGTCCCCAACAAGTCGTGCGGCGGCGCTCAGGGCGTCGCGGTGTCGACCGACAACGGCACGACCTGGACCGTCCGCCAGGTGCCCGGTACGCTCGCCGGCCAATGGGACCCCACGGTCGCGATCGGCGCCCACGGCACCGTCTACTTCGCCTTCACCAACGGCGACGGCCGGTCGATGGTCGCGGTCTCCCACGACCGGGGCCTGACCTGGTCGCCGCCGCTCGACATCGGCGCCGCCTTCGGCGTCCACGATACCGCCTTCCCCGCCGCCATCGCCGGCGACGACGACCGCGCGGCGATCGCCTTCCTCGGCACTACGACGCCGAGCTCCAGCGGCGACGACCCGAACAGCCCGGCGGTCTGGTACCTCTACGTCGCCCACACCTACGACGGCGGAGTGAGCTGGACGACGGTCAACGCCACCCCCGGCGACCCCGTGCAGCGCGGTACGATCTGCGCCGGCGGCACGCTCGGCTGCCCGAACGGCAGCCGCAACCTGCTCGACTTCATCGACCTCCAGGTCGACCGGCGCGGGCGGACGGTCGTCGGGTTCGCCGACGGCTGCACCGGCCCGTGCGTCGGCGACCCCTCGGTCAACACCCAGAACGCCCTCGCCACCGTGGCCCGTCTCAAGGGGGGCCGCGGGCTGTTCGCCGCCTTCGACCCGCCGCCGGGGCCGCCGGCCGAGCCGCTGACCACGGCCCAGTTCGCGAGCGACGGCGTCCACATCGCCTGGTCCGAGCCCGCCGACGGCGGCCGTCCGATCAAGCGCTACCGCATCTACCGCGTCCAGACCGGCCAGCCGCAGAAGCTCATCGGCACGGTCTCCGCCACCACGTTTAGCTTCGTCGACCGGAGCTTCAACCCGGCGAAGAGCCCGCGCTACGAGGCGCGCGCGGTCAACGTCTTCGGCGAGAGCGGGGAGAAGGCCGGCTGCGACACCCTGGTGACGCCGGTCGGCCCACCGCCGGCGGTCAACTCGTGCGCCGAGCCCGGGGTGATCGTGGTGACCGACCCCCAGGGCGATGCGACCGACCAGGTACCGGCCCACGACGTCCAGTGGATCTCCGTCGCCGAGCCGGCCGCTGCCGGGCCGGGCAAGGTCACCTTCCTCCTCAAGGTGGCGAGCCTCGCCACCCCGACGCCGAGCACTACCTGGCCGATCTTCTTCAAGGGTGCCGACGGCGCGGATTACTGGGTGCGGATAGCGGCGGACGCGACGGGGGCGATCACCTTCGGCTACGGTACCGGGACCAACGCCACGGTGGCCGGCAGCCCAGCCGATCCGGCGAGCAATTTCAGCGCCGACGGCACGATCCGTATCGTCGTCCCAAGGAGCGGCTTCGGCAACCCCGCCCCGGGCCAGACCCTGTCGTCCTTCCTGACCCGCGTGCGGGTGGAGCTCGGGCCGACCGGTTCCGCGCTGACGCCCGACAACGCTCCCGACAGCCTGGCCGGCGCCGGCACCTACAAGCTGGTCGGCAGCGAGAGCTGCGGGAGCGGGCCGGTCTAAGAGTCCGCGTGCGCTCCATCGCGACCGACAGAAGACCGCCGGGGGGCCTTCAAGGCTCCCCGGCGGTTTCGATTTAGCAGGTCGAGCGGGGGACAACTGCTCGGTTTACGCCCAATCGGCATGAGCACGCGCTTCTCGTTCGTCCCCTGCTATCATGACCTTGGCGCAAGGAGTGCCGGCGGCGACGCTCTCGCTCATGCGGCCTCCCGTTTCGCGGCAGCCGCAGCACGTCGTCGTCCTCGAACGACCGCGCCCCTCTAGGCTGGCGTTGTTTTCACTCCCGGCATACAATCCTGTCGCCATGTACGAAGACGAAATCGAAGCGCAGGTCGAGCGGCTCATCCAGCTCCTGGACGAGATCGTCCACCAGACGCGGCGGTCGCGGCGGAGCCTGGAGCGGCAGTTGGGGCTCGCCCACGGCTACATCGGGAACCTCCTCCGCGGCCGGACCGAGCTCAAGGTCTCCCACGTCCTCCTGCTCTCGAAGCTCCTGGACTTGGACCCCGTCGACCTCCTCCGCCGGGCTCTGGAGGGCGAGGGCCGGCCGCCCGCCGGGGCCGCTCCGGCCTCCGCCCGGGGAGCGGCGGCAGCGGTGGCAGCGGCGGAGAGCGCCGAGGCCGAAGAGCGCGCGCCCGGCATGGACCTCGACCGGCTGCAGGAGCTGATCCGGCAGACCTTCAGGGACGAGGTGCGCAAGCTCGGCGGGAATTTGGCGAAGATGGGCGCGGAGCCCTAGGCCAGCTCCTCCGCCCCGTGGAGGCCTAAGCGCTCCATCTGGGTGAGGATCTGGCCGACCCGCTGGATCAGGTCGAGGGAGAGCGACTGCCGCTGGTAGGCGTCGCGGAGAAGAAGGATCGCGGCCAAGGCTTCGCGGGCGATCCCCCGCGCCGTAAAGGCGGCGAGCATCTCCTCGACGAGCGGCGG
>JAXDLD010000221.1:0-7746 GCA_034666805.1 Acidobacteriota bacterium | reverse complement strand
CGGGCGTTACGACGAGGCCGAGGCGGAGCTGCAGAAAGCGATCCAGCTCGCTCCCTTGCGACCGGAGGGCTACCACGACCTGGCAGTGATCGCCGAGCGGCGCGGTGACCGGGGGCGGGCGATCGAGCTCTACCGGAAGGCCCTGCTCTACGATCCCCGTCACGAGCCCTCCCGCCGGGCCCTCGAACGGTTGACCGGCGACCCCCGGGCACGTCCGCCCGCCTCCACCGCGGAGCTGCGGGCGCAGGAGCTGGCCGGCCAGGCCGCCGAGGCCGCCCGCCGCGGCGCCTATGATGAGGCCCTGGCGCGGCTCGACGAGGCCGAGCGGCTTGAGCCTCGCTCCGCCCTCGTCTGGCAGTACCGGTCGAACGTCGATTACCTGAAAGGCGACCGCGCCGGGGCGATCCGGGCGCTCGAGAAGGCGCTCGAGCTGGAGCCCGGCAACGCCCTCTTCCGCGCCAACTTGGAGCGCCTGCGCGCCGGCGGCTGATCGCAACCCTACAGCCGGTCGACCTTGCCGAGCAGCACCACGTCCCCCGGCTGGAGGGGCATCGGCTGCGCCGTGAGCTCGCCGCTCCGCTCGAGGTCGCAGAGGAGCCGGGTGCCGCGGACGACGCAGAAGTCGGCCCGGCCGTCGCCGTCCGCGTCGCCCAGGAGGGGGACGTCCCCCGGCTGGACGTCCTCGGCCTGGACCAGGTCACGCACGCCGTCGTGGCTCGTGTCGCAGAGGAACTGGCCGTCGCGGAAGACACAGGGATCGGCGCGGCCATCGCCGTTGACGTCGCCGAAGAGGGGGAGGTCGCTCGCCAGGCCGAAGGGGATCTTGACCTCGGCCAGGCCGCCGTCGTGCGCGGTGTCGCAGAGGAAGAAGCGGCCCCGGCGGACGCAGGGGTCGGCCCGCCCATCGCCGTTCACGTCGCCCAGGAGAGGGACGTGGGAGGCGGCGCCGAAGGGGAAGACCTGAACCCTGCCGGCGCTCCCGGAGAGGGCGCAGGAGAAGGCGGCCCCATGCCGGACACAGGGATCGTCCGCGCCGTCGCCGTCGACATCGGCGAGAAAGGGGACGTCCCCCGCCGCTGTCCCATTGCCCAGCTGGACGACGGGGGTGAGGGCGTCGCCCGGCCCGCCGCAGAGGAAGGTGTCGCCGCGGTAGACGCAGCGGTCGCGGTTCGACAGGGCGCGGAAGGCGCGGGCGCTGATCTGGTTGGAGGGCAGAAGCGTGAAGGTATGCCAGGTGACGAGAAAGGTGCCGTTCTCGGCCAGGGCGACCGAAGGCGCGCTCGCCGTGTCGAAAGAAGCGCTGTGGCCCCCCAACTGCATCGCGGGGACCTCGATGTCACCGCCCTGGGGCACCCCTGCCCGGCTGAAGACGCGGGCGAGGAGCGTGGGGAGCTCATTCGTGTTGCCCGCCTCCCAGGCGACGGCGAAGTTCCCCCGCGAATCCATGCTGACGTCCGGAAAATCGTTGCCTTCACGGGAACCCTGCGAGAGCTCTAGGACCGGCCCGTCCGGCCGCCCGGCGGCGTCGAACCGCTGGCCCGCGATCTTCGCGCCCGTCGACCAGACCACGACGAAGCTCCCGCCGGCGCTCGCCGCGACTTTCGGGGAGCTCGCTCCGGCCGGCGACGGGACCTGGAGCTCGCCGCCGAGCGGCCGGCCCTGGGGATCGTAACGGCGCAGGAAGATGCCGCCACCGCTCTCGTAGACGAGGATCGCGTTCCCCTGGCCGTCCATGGCCGCGGCGGGGGCCGCCTCGGACCGCTGGCGGCCGGTGATCGCGAAGCCGCCTCGCACCGCCTTCCCTGAGACGTCGAAGAGCTGCGCGTGCAGGTTGCCGTTCATGCTCTCGCCCAGAGGGAGGGGCTGCAACCAGGCGGCGACCGAGCGGCCCGCCGGGTCCATGCCGACCGCGGCGTAGGGGAGCTGCGGCAGCCTCTGTTCCGACAGCCCCACGGCGGAGGCATAGAGACTGACTTCCGGCCCCAGGGGCTTGGCATGGGCGCCGAACTGGCGCTGGCGGATGGAGAACTGGGATCGGTTGACGGTGAAGTTCGCGTCGGCGAGCTCCCAGGCGACGACGAAGCGGCCGGAGGCGTTGCCGGCGATCCGCGGGCTCGCGGGGGTCAAGGCATCGCCCACCGGCACGACGTCGATCTCGGGGGCCAAGGGCTGGGCGTGCAGCCCGACCCGGCGCCCCTGGACACCGCCGCCGAAGCCGACCAACTCCGATCCTCCATAGGTAAGATAGCCGGACGCCCAGACGACCACGAACTCCCCGGGGGCGGCAGCGGTCACGGCCGGGGAGAAAGTATCGAGCCGGGCATCGGCCGCCGCGGTGGTCAGAGAGACTTCGCCCGAGACCGCCACCACGTGGGTGGCGGGCGGCGGCGGGGCGGCGACGGCCAGGGTGGTGGTGGCGAGGAGGAGAGAGAATGCAAAGCTTCTCCGCATAAGATCTCCTTAGAGCCGGTCGACCTTGCCCAAGAGCACCACGTCCCCCGGCTGGATCGCGAGCGGCTGCGGCGTGAGCTTGCCGTTCCGCAGGAGATCGCAGAGGAGCGCGGTGCCGCGGACGACGCAGAAATCGGCCCGGCCGTCGCCATCCGCATCGCCGAGGAGGGGGACGTCCCCCGGCTGCACGTCCTCGGCCTGGACCAGGTCGCGCGCGCCGTCGTGCGTCGTATCGCAGAGGAATTGGCCGTCGCGGAAGACGCAGGGGTCGGCGCGGCCGTCGCCATTGACGTCACCCAGGAGGGGGACCTGGGAAGCGGCGCCGAAGGGAAACAGAGAGACCGCGCCGCCGCTCCCGGAGAGGGCGCAGGAGAAGACGGCGCCCCGGCGGATACAGGGGTCGTCCGCGCCGTCGCCGTCGACGTCGGCGAGGAAGGGGACGTCCCCGGCCGCTGTGCCGTTGCCCAGCCCGATCAAGGGAGAGAGGCCGCCGGTCGCCGCGCCGCAGAGGAAGGTGGCGTCCCGGTAGACGCAGCGGTCGCGGTTCGAGAGGGCCCGGAAGGCGCGGGCGCTGATCTGGTTGCGGTTGTCGCCCGCCGGGGCGCACCAGGTGACGAGGAAGGTGCCGTTTTCGGCCAGGGCGACCGTCGGCTGGACCCCCCCCGGCTGAACCGGGATCTCGATCTCGTCACCCTGGGGGGCCCCGGTGCGGCTGAAGACGCGGCCGAGGAGGGTGCGGTTGGCGAAGCTGGCATCCACCCCTACCCAGACGACGACGAAGCCCCCTCGCGAGTCCATGGCGACGTCGGGCAGGTCCTCGCTGGCCCGGGGGCTCCCGGCGACCTGGAAGGCCGCCCCGACCGGCTGGGCCGCGGCGTCGAAGAGCTGCGCCCGGACCCCCTTGGCGATCTCGGACCAGACGACGACGAAGCTCCCGCCAGCGCTCGCCGCGACCTTCGGATGGTTCTGGCCGGCTGGCGGCACGACCTCGACCTCGCCGCCGAGCGGCCGGCCCTTGGGGTCGTAGCGCCGCAGATAGATGCCCGGGGCGCCGCCCGGCGCCACTTTCGAGCTCCGGTAGACGACGATCGAATTCCCGCGGCCGTCCATGGCCAGGGCGGGGAACGCCTCGGCCTGGGTGCGGCCGGTGACCGGGAAGCGGCCGGTCACGGCCCCGCCCGCGGGATCGAAGATCTGCGCCCGCAGGCTGCCGGTCCCGTCGGACGCGGGCGGGAGAGGCTGCAGCCAGGCGACGGCCGAGCGCCCGGCAGGGTCCATGGCGACCGGCTGGCTGGAGAGCCCTCCGTCCCGGCCCAGATTCCCCACCCCCGAGGTATAGAGGTTGACGTGCTCGCCTGAGGGACGGGCGTCGGCGCCGAAGCGGCGCAGCCGGACGAAGAACTGCGACCGGTTGTTGGTGAAGTTCGCGTCGGCCAGCTCCCAACTGACGACGAAACGGCCGGAGGCGTTGCCGGCGATGCTCGGACCCTGGGCGCCGAAGGCGTCGGTCACCGGCTCGACGGGAAACTCGGGTGCCAGGGGCTGGGCGTGGAGCCCGACCTTACGCCCGGAAACGCCGCTGCCGAAGCCGGTCTCCTGCGATCCACTGTAGATCGAGTAGCTGGAGGTCCAGGCCACCACGAACTCCCCCAGGGCGGCGGCCGTCACGTCAGGGGAGGAGAGGGAGTACTGGAAATCGGGAGCGACCGACACCGGCACCTCGCCCGAGACCGCCACCACGTGGGTGGCGGGCGGCGGCGGAGCGGCGGCGAGGGCGGTGGCGGTGGCGAGCAGCAGACCCGACATCAGGCTACGTTTCATTGCGCCATTGTATGTCAATTCAGGATATTTCCATTCCCTCCACCCGTGTACAATCATCTGGGAAACCCGCCCGTGACGCCCCTTCTCCTAGAGCTCGCGATCCTCGCCGGGGCATTGGCCTCACCGCTCCTGCCCGCCCCCTGGTCGGCGCTCGCGCTCCTCGTCTTCACCGCCCTCTGGCTGCGCTCGCGGCCGCCGCGCCGCGAGGTGGGGGTGGCCGGGGCCGCCCTGCTGGTCGCCGTCGCCGCCCTCGGGGTGCAGTGGTCCTTCCTCCTCCGCGAGAAAGTCTCCGAGCGCGAATGGGTGGCGGCGGCGCGGCAGCAATACGCCGGGCTCTGGCGGGGGCTCTGGGAAGAGACCGGGAACGTCGTCCATTCCCTCGGCCCACCGCCGCAGGGCCCGCGGACGACCCTCGCGGCCTTTAGGCGCCTGGCCCAGCACGAGGTGCGGGCGGGGGGCGGCCGGCACGGCCTCCTGCTCCTGGACCCCGACGGCAACGCCGTCGCCTGGGCGGGGGAGGGGCTCCTGCATGAGCTTAAAGCTGAGGCCGTGCCGCGCTCGGGGCCCCACTTCGTCGCCGGCTGGAGCGCCATCACCCTGCTCGCGGTCGCGCCCCTGGACCGGGCGCGCCGCCCCTGGCGGGTGGTGGCCGGAGCGAGCTTCCCCGCCCAGCAGCTCCCGTTCGATCCGGGCGGGGGCTCCGGGGTGGCCGCGCGCTGGTCGCTGGTGCGCGATCCGCGCGAGATCGCACCGGGAGCCCTGGCCGTCGCCGTCCGCGGCCTTCCCACGCTGGTCGTGGCCCGCGGGCTGGCCGGACCGGGGCTGCCGCTCGCCGAGACCCCTCTCTGGCCGCGGCGGCTCGCCTGGGCGGCGGTCGGCTTCGCCCTCCTCGCCCTGGCCGTCATGCGGGGGGTGGGCATCGCCCTGCCGGCGGGCACTTCGGCGGGGCTCGAACGGCGTTCGCGGGCCATCGCCCCTCTCGCCTTCGGGGGCCTCCTGGCCTGGGGAGCCGCCGCCCGGGTGCCGGCGGACGACCTGGCCGGGCTGGTGATCGGGCTCGGCCTGGCGATCCTCGGCCTGCGCTGGCGCCGTCGCGCCGGCGGCCCCGAGGGCGCGGAGAGCCGCCGTCGCACCGTCGCCGCGGCCCTGGCGGGGGCGGCGGCGGTGCTCGCCCTGGTGGCGGCGGCCTGGGCCGATCAGGCGTCCGAAGGGCCGCTCGACGTCGGCGGCTCCCTCCTCGCCGATCCCCACGTCTTCAGCGCCCGGCTCGCCCTGGCCGGCGCCGCCTGCGGTCTCCTCCTCCTGGCGGGCCGGCTCGCCGCCGCGCCCGCGCTCGCCGAGCCCGCGGAGCCCGAAGACCGCTGGGCCTGGCTGGGGGTGGCCCTCCTCCTCGCCGGCGCCTGCCTCGCCGACTTCGCCCCCGCCGCCCTCGTCCTCCTCGCCGCGGGCGGGGCGGCCGCCGCCCTCTGGATCGGTCGGCGCGACCTGCCGCGCTCCGGTACGGCCCTGGCCGCCCTCGCCCTGATCGCCGTCCTCGCCGCCGCTGGCGCCATCGAGACCGCCTACCGGCTGCGCCTCCAGTCCTTCGCCGCGGCCGAGCTGCTGCCGCGCTTCGCCCCGCCCTCCGAGGCCGAGGTCACGGCCCTGTCGCGCGACCTGGCCGCCCACTGGAAGTCGCGTGACCTCAAAAACCTCGTGCCGCGCTCGCCCGAGGGGCTGGAGCGCCAGGACCTGGCCTTCGCCCTCTGGCGGAGCTCGCCGCTCGCCCGCCGCCACACCCTCTCCGCCTTAGTCGTCGAGCCCCTGGCCGGCCCGCCGTCCTCCTTCTCCTTCGGCATGCCGCTGACTGCCGAGGGACGGGTCGACGAGCGCCAGATGCGGCTCGCCGAACTCCGTCCGCCCCTCTGGCAGCAGGCGCTCATCCAAGGGGAGTCGGTCCTGACCTACGCCGGCGTCCCCTGGGCCCGGGCGCGCTACTGGATGCTGCCGCGCCCCGGCTTCGAGGTGGCGGACCGCCGCGACCTGGGCGAGGTCGAGGTGGGGCTCTTGAAGGGCCAGCCGGTGGCGAGCCCGTTCGACGAGATGCCCTGGCCGGTCCTCTACGGCCTCTACGCTCCGGACCGCCACGCCCTCCTCTCGCCCTGGGAGGAGGCGCCGCCCCTCCAGGCGTCGCTCGCCCGCCCCGGCATCCGCGCGGACTGGGTCGCCACCCCCTCCGGCCCGGCCCGCGCCTATGCCCGCCGGGCCGCGGGCGGCTGGGAGGTGGTCTACTTGCCGTTCGAGACGCCGCTCGATGCCCTCGAGCGGACCCTGACCCCGGCCCTCTCGGTGCTCCTGCTCCTCGCCCTGGGGATCGTCCTCGCCCTCCTCCTCTCGCTCCCCAGGGCCGCCTTCCGCGACCTCCTGCGGCGGACGGTCCGCTCCTACTCGAAGCGCCTGCTCCTCGTCTATACCGGGCTCCTCCTGGTCCCGCTCCTGCTGCTCAACGCCGTCCTCGTCCGCACCATGGGCGAGCGGCTGGAGCGCGAGCAGCGGACGGCGGGGGAGGCGGCGCTCAACTCGGCGCAGAAGGAGCTCGGCGACCGCTTCGTCTCGCTCCCCCCCGGCTTCGGCATCGACACCACCTTGAACGACGCCCTCCTCTCCTCGCTCTCCCAGGTGGTCCACCACGAGGTCAACCTCTACTGGCGCTCGACCGTCCGCGCCTCCTCGAAGCACGAGCTGTTTACCGCCGGCCTGCTGCCCAAGCGCATCCCGGGGGAGATCTACTCCCGCCTGGCGCTCCTGGGCTACGACCTCTCCTCGCGCACCAACCACGCCGGTGGTACCGACTACCTGGAGCTCTACGCGCCGCTCCGGGTCCCCGGTGCGATGCAGAACGAGGAGCGGCTCTTCCTCTCGATCCCCCTCCTCGCCCAGCAGGCGGAGGCGGCGGCCGAGCTCGAGCACCTGCGCCGCCGCGCTTTCCTCGTCACCGCCGCCCTCTTCGTCCTCTCGGTGGCGGTGGGGACCCGGCTGGCGAACAACTTCACCCGGCCGCTCGCCCAGCTCGTAGAGGGGACGCGGCGGATCGCCGCCGGGGCGCCGTCGCTCGACCTCGCGCCCACCGAGCTCGAGCTGGCGGCCCTGGTCGAGGCGGTCGACCAGATGGCCCGCCACATCGCGGAGGGGCGCGAGCGGCTGGTGCGGGAGAAGAAGGTGGTCGAGCGGGTGGTCGAGAACATCACCTCGGGGGTGGTGTCGGTCGATCGCGAGCGGCGGGTCCTCATGCACAACCGGGTGGCGGCCGAGCTTCTCGGGGTGAATACCGGGCAGACCCTGGAGCGGGCGATGGAGCGTTCCGGCCGGCTGGCCCCGGTCGCCGCCTTCCTGCGCTCGGCCGGCGGCGAGATGGCGCGCACCACCGTGCGCCTGGCCCGCGACCCCGGAAAAACCGTGGGGGCCGGCACGGTCGAAGGCGCCGGGGAGCAGGAG
>JAXDLD010000220.1:0-9173 GCA_034666805.1 Acidobacteriota bacterium | reverse complement strand
TCCCCATTCCCGCTCTGATCTCTGAAAGCTCTGGCCCTCACCCCCGGCCCCTCTTCTGGCCCGCCCTCCCGACCCCCGGGAGAGGGGAGTGAAGAGGGTCGGGGGCGAAAATCTCGATCCCCGTCTTTCCGGGACTGAGGGAAACGGAGCCGGGTCAGGGCTCGGCCGCAGCCGGCGGACGCCAGCGTTCCCAGGGAAGCTATCCGCTGCGCTCGTACTCTAAAATAGACTGATGAGTCCCACTGATGTCCTCCACCGGGCCAAGCGTCGACTCGATTCGTTGACTCCTGAACGGCTTCGGGTGGCCGACGACTTCCTGGCCTACCTCGAAGAGCGCGAGTCCGCCGAAGCCACAGAGGAGCTTTTGGGACTACCAGGTTTTCGCGAGAGCCTGAGAGTCGCCGAGGAGGAGATCGCGCGGGGTGAGCTGACCTCCATCGAGCAGCTCCGACTTAATCTCGCGAGGTGATCATGAGCACCGCGCCCAAGGCGGCGCCCAACGCTACCAGCCCGGCGATCCCTCGCCGGGCTTTCAAAATGGTTGTTTGAGGTGGGGGTGGACCTACCGCCGCCGACCGCGGCGCATCGTGGTCTTGGGCTTCATCTCGACGTACGGCTCGACGCCCGGTGCCGTCAGGCGGGGGAGCTCCTCGCCCAGGGTCGATTCGATCTCCTTGATCGTCGGCTTGTCCTGCCAGGTGGCGATCGAGGAGACGGTGCCCTCGCGGGAGCCGCGGGCCGTGCGGCCGGCGCGGTGGATGTAGTCCTCGGGGCAGTCCGGCATGTCGTAGTTGATGATGTGCTCGATCTTCGGGACGTCGATCCCCCGGGCGGCGATGTCGGTCGCTACGAGGACCCGGTGCTCGCCCTCGCGGAATCCCTTCAAGGCCTGGACCCGCTGGCCCTGCGAGAGATCGGAGTGGATGCGCTCGACCGAGACCCCCTCGCGCTCGAGGAAGCGCGACAGCCACTCGGCGTCGCTCCGGCGGCGGATGAAGACCAGCGTGCTCCCCTTCTCCTCCTTGAGGAGCGAGAGCAGGCAGGACTTCTTGTTCTCCGGGTCGACCAGGTAGAGCCGGTGCTCGATCCCCTCGGCCGCACCACCCTCGGGGAGGATGTCGATCCGAATGGGGTCTTTGAGGAAGCGCTGGGCCAGCCGCTCGATGGGCGCCGGCATGGTGGCCGAGAACATCATGGTGTGACGCTCGGCCGGCAGCTCCTCCAGGATGCGGAGCACCTGGGGGAGGAATCCCAGGTCGAGCATGTGGTCGCCCTCGTCCAAGACCAGCTCCTCGACCTTGTCGAGCCGCAGGCTGCCGCGCTCGACGTGATCGAGCAGGCGCCCGGGGGTGGCGACGACGATGTCCGGCTCCTGGCCGATGCCATGCATCTGCGGCCCCATCTTGACCCCGCCGATGAGGCAGACGGTCCTCAGCTGGTGGTCCTGGCCGAAGAGGTCGAGGAAGGCCTTGGTCTGGAGGGCGATCTCGCGGGTGGGCGAAACGATGAGGCCGCGGACGCCGCGGCCGTGGGTGAGCCGTTCGGCCAGCGGGAGGACGAAGGCGGCGGTCTTGCCCGATCCGGTCTCGGCGAGGCCGATCAGGTCCCGGCCGGCCAGCGCCAGCGGGATGACCTGGGCCTGGATGGGCGTGGGATGGACGAAGCCGACCTGGCGCACGATGCGCAGGATCGACTCCGAGAGACCGAGGGCATCAAAGGGTTTGTCGGTGGTTTTTACAGGATGTTGGGGTATGGCTATGCTTTCCATGCATCTCCATTTATAGACGATTCCGGGCTAAAGGACAAGTTCTTGGAGGGCGGAAGCGACTGAAGGGCAAAGGATTAGGGGAGAACGGCCGAGTGCCTTCAGTGATAACGAAGAGGCCGGGTTGAAGATTCCGGGTCGGCAGGGTTCGGCCGCGCCCGGGGATTGCGGCCTCCGGCCGGGCGGGCTACCCTCTTCGTGATCGACGTCGTACGGAGGGTTTCACCATGCATCGCCGCCGCCTGCTTCCCGCCTTGGTCCTCGGGTTCCTGGCCGTTCTGATCGCCGGCGCCGGACCGCTCCAGGCGGCCGCCTGCGCCTCCGGGCCGCAGACCCTCTGCCTGCTCGGCAACCGCTTCCAGGTCCAGGTTCACTTCGTCAACCAGCACGGCGGCGGGGCGGAGGGGGACGGCAAGGCGCTGCCTCTCGCCGACAAGACGGGGGCGTTCTGGTTCTTCGACCCGGAGAACCTGGAGGTCTTCGTCAAGGTCCTCGACGGGCGGCCGGTCAACGGCGACTTCTGGTTCTTCCTCTCCTCGCTCTCGGATCTCCAGTACCAGGTGAAGGTCACCGACACCCAGACCGGCACCGTGCGGCTCTACGACAACCCGGCCGGCCATGTCTACGGCCTCGCCGACACCGGCTTCCCGGTGCTGACGGGAAAGCTCTGCGGCGGGATCGCCGGGTTCCCCTGCGACTCCGGCCAGGTCTGCGACCCCACTCCCGGCGCCTGCGGCAGGCCCGACGTCAGCGGCATCTGCAAGGTGCAGCTCATCGTCTGCCCAGAGGACGTCACTCCCGTCTGCGGCTGTGACGGCAAGACCTACAGAAACGACTGTCTGCGGTTGGCGGCCGAGGTGGCGAAGTCGACCGAGGGGGCCTGCCCGGGGTCACCCGCCGGTCGTTGACGCCACCGGGTGCTCCCCCGACATCACCCGCTCTGCCCGACCGCCGCGCTCGAGGATGAAGTCCAGGCACTCCCCGGGGGGCAGGGGCCGGCTGAAGAGATAGCCCTGCACCTCGTCGCAGCCCTGCTCGCGGAGGATCAGCCACTGGCTTTCGAGCTCCACTCCCTCGGCGACGACGCCGATCTCCAGGGTGTGGGCCAGCGCGATGACCGCCGAGGCGATCTCGTAGCTGCCGCGGGTGCCCCCGAGCGAGCGGACGAAGGAGCCGTCCACCTTCAAGGTGTTGATGGGGAAGTTGGTGAGGTAGCTCAAGGAGGAGTAGCCGGTCCCGAAGTCGTCGATCGAGATCCGCACCCCGAGCGCCTTCAACCCCGAGAGCACGGCGAGGCTCGCCTCCGCGTCCTGCATGGCGAGGGTCTCGGTGATCTCCAGTTCCAGGGCCGAGGCGGCGAGGCCGGTCTCCTCGAGGACCCGCTCGATCCGGGCGATCAGGTCGGGCTGCTGGAAGGGGCGGGCCGAGAGGTTGACCGCCACCCGGATGGGGAGGGAGTACTCGCTCTGCCACGAGCTCACCCGGGCGCAGGCGGTGCGCAGCACCCAGAGGTCGACCAGGTCCGAAAGGCCGGTGATCTCGGCCAGCCAGAGGAACTCGCCCGGGGGCATGAGGCCGCGGATCGGGTGGTTCCAGCGCAGCAGGGCCTCCACCCCGGAGATGTCGCCGGTCCGGGCGTCGAGGATCGGTTGGTAGTGGAGGACGAACTCGTCGTTGGCGAGGGCCTTCCGGAGGTCGTTTTCGAGCGACAGGCGTTCCAGGGCGTGGGTGTCCATGCTGGAGGCGTAGAGCTGATAGCTGTCGCCCCCCAGCTCCTTGGCCCGGTACATGGCGACGTCGGCCTTCTTCAGGAGCTCCTCGGGATCGCGGCCGTCGCCGGGGAAGCGGCTGATCCCCAGGCTCCCCGAGACCACCACCTCCCGCTCCTGGAGCTTCATGGGCTGGCGGACCACGGAGAGGATCTTGTCGGCGACGGTCACCACGTCGCCGTCGTGGCGGAGAGAGGGGAGGAGGATGGTGAACTCGTCGCCCCCCTGGCGGGCCACGGTGTCGCCCTGGCGGAGAGCGCCGCGCAGCCGCTCGGCGAGGATCGCCAGCATGTCGTCGCCGGCGCCGTGACCGAGCGAGTCGTTGATCACCTTGAAGCGGTCGAGGTCCAGGAAGAGCACCGCGAGACCGCTCTGGTGGCGCTCGGCCGACTCGAGGCTGTCGATCAGCTCCTCCAGGAAGTAGATGCGGTTGGGGAGGTTGGTCAGGGGATCGTGGTAGGCGAGGTGCTCGATCTGGCGCGAGGCCTCGGAGGTCCGCTTGCGCTCCTCGTCCAGGAGCCAGATCACCATGCCGAGGCCGATCGCCGCCTGGAGCGGGACGTCGAAGATCGCGAGCGAGCCGGGGTCGATGCCGATGCGGTGGCCGAAGAGGAGCGGGCTCGCCATGAGGACCAGGTAGTGGAGCTGCTCCAGGCCATAGAGGAGGAGCGAGCCGGCGGTCAGCAGCCGGCCGTTGCCGACCGGCCGGGGCGCCGTGCGGAGGACGCCGAAGCTCGCGAGCGAGAAGGCCATGCCGGTGAAGAGCAGCCGCGGCCCGGTCTGCACGAGGAGCCGCGCCGCGGGGGGGACGAGGAGCGAGGCGGCCACCGTGCCGACGGCGACGACCGAGAGCAGGATGAGGAGGGTGCGGCGCAGGCGCCGGCCCACCATGCGGCCGGTCGCCACCTCGCCCGTGCCGAAGAGGAGCCAGGCGACCTGCCAGTGGCCGGCGACGATCGAGACCGTGAAGAGGAGGAGGATCGCCGGTGCCGCCTCCGGGAGGTGGGAGGAGAGGAGGGCGGAGAGGCCGCCGCCGCAGAGGAAGACGCAGGAGGCCCACCAGCTCCAGGCCCAGTCGAGCAGGTACTCGCGCCGGTAGGTATGGTAGAAGCCGAGCAGCACCACGGCGAGGATGACGGCGCTCGTGGCCTGGGCGAGCTGGGTGACGTAGAAGCTCATCCCCTCGACGGCCGGCGGGGGAGGGACGGCCAGGGCGAGATTCGGCCGCGCCGCCGCGTGGGCGGGCGAGAGGCCCGCGGCCGCGAGGGCCAGGAGCAGCCCGGCCATCGGGCTGCTCTTGGCCAGCCGAACCAGGACCCTGCGCCGAACCGGGCGGACCCGGTCCACCGGTGTCATCTCCACCATGATCTGCGCAACAGTCTAACAGTTGGGACCATGGGAATGGAGCCGGGAGCAGCAAGATTTACGCTTTGCGGTGCGGGAAGGGCATCGGGGCGCATCTGTACGAGCAAATTCCCTGGGAGCGCCGGCGTACCCGCCGGGGCGCTCCCAGGGTGGACGGCCCGCTAGGGCTGCGTGGCCTTCGGGTGGGCGCCGCCCTTCTTCGCCTCGCGGTAGCCCGCCTTCAGGGCGTCGGCCTCGGACATGTACTGGCCGTGCTTGGTCCGGCCGTACCAGGTGTCGCCCTCGCGATGGAAGATCTTGCTGTCCAGGTTGACCCAGACCATCCCCTTGGCCGGCGGCGGCACCCTCTGCGTCGTGGGGGGGGTGGTCTCGGTCTGCGCCCCGGCCGCCGAGGGGCGGGAATTGGCCGGCGGGGGAGCCGGGATGGGCAGGGGGAGCGCGGGGACGGTCGCGGCGCTGACGGTCACGAGCGGCGTCAGGGTCTCGATGGTCTTCGCCGGGACCCCCGCCTTGGCGAGGTCCTGGACCGAGGCGTAGGGGCGGCCGGCGATGATCTTCTTGGCCGTGGCCGGGCCGACCTTGGGCAGGGCCTCGAGATCCTTCTGGGAGGCGGTGTTGAGGTCGACCATGCCGCCGGTGGCGGTGGCAGCAGCCTTGGTGGCCTTGGGCGTCTTGGGGGTTTTGGCGGCCGGTACCGGCGCCACCGGAGGGGCGGGCGGAGGTATCGCGACGCCGGACACCGCGAGCGGTCCGGCGGTGACGAGGGGGGTGATCTTCTGGATCGTCTTCGCCGAGACCCCGGCCTTGGCGAGGTCGGCGACGGAGGCGTAGGGCCGTCCGGCGATGATTTTCCTGGCGGTCACCGCGCCGACGCCCGGCAGAGCTTCGAGCTGCTGCTGGGTGGCGGAGTTGAGATCCACCGTCGCCTGGGCGGTCGCGGCCGCCTTGGCGAAGGCGGGCGCCGCGGCGAGAGGGAGGATCAGCGTGAGCCCCAGCAGCGCGGGCAGGATCCTCGTGCGCAATCGTGTCATCGGCTCCTCCTTCTGTGAGATAGGAATGGCTCCTGCCACGAACCGCGGCGAGAGCACGGGAAAGCCTACAGCATTTGACGACGGAAGAGGCCCAGCTTGGGGGACCGCCTGCCGGTGGTAAACTCGGCGTCCGGAACGGACCGTCGAGACGCGCCCCGCGCGGTGACCAGGAGCCCGATGAAACAGTTGACCCTGAAGAACTTCGCCTCGATCTCCCTCGTCCTCCTCCTCTCGCTCCTCTCCCTGGCCGCCCTCCCCGCCCGCGCCGCCGACGCTCCGGCCAAGCCCGACACCCTCCCCACCGTCGCCGCCAAGTCGGCCGGCCTGGAGCATCGGGCCGGGCTCCTCCCGGTCTACCTGGACCGCCAGCACGGGAAGGTCTGGCTGGAGGTGCCGCCGGCCGCGAGGCCGGATGGGGAGGTCGGGAGCTATCTCTACGTCGAGGGGATCGTCACCGGCCTGGGGTCGAACCCGGTGGGGCTCGACCGGGGCCAGCTCGGCAACGGGCGCATCCTCACCCTCCGCCGGGTGGGGGGGCGGGTCCTCCTGGAGGAGAAGAACCCGCGCTTCCGCGCCCTGACCGACGATCCGCAGGAGAAGATGTCGGTCGAGCAGTCCTTCGCCAGCTCGGTCGTCTGGGGGGGCGAGGTCGCCGCCCTGGACGCCGACGGCAGGGCCCTGGTCGACTTCACCCCGTTCCTCGTCCGTGACGTTCACGGCATCGTCGCCACCCTGCGCCAGACCGGCCAGGGGCGCTGGGACCTGGACGCCGGACGGAGCGCCGCCGATCTCTCGAACTGCCTCTCCTTCCCGGAGAACCTGGAATTCGAGGCCGTCCTCACCTACCAGTCGGCCGAGCCCGGGCGGCTGGTCACCGAGACCGCTCCCGTCCCCGGGTCGATGACGGTGACCCAGCACCAGTCGCTGGTCAAGCTCCCGGACGACGGCTACCGGCCGCGCCGGGCCGACGTCCGGGCCGGCTTCTTCGGGGTCGAGTTCGCGAACTACTCGGCGCCGCTCGCCGCTCCGATCGAGACCACCTGGCTCTCCCGCCACCGGCTGGAGAAGGTCGACCCGGCGGCGCCGCGCTCGCGGGTCAAGAAGCCGATCGTCTACTACCTCGACCCCGGCTGCCCCGAGCCGGTCCGGAGCGCTCTCCTCGAAGGGGTGGGCTGGTGGAAGGAGGCGTTCGAGAAGGCGGGCTTCATCGACGCCTTCAGGATCGAGGTCCTGCCCAAGGGGGTCCACCCGCTCGACGTGCGCTACAACATCGTCCAGTGGGTGCACCGGGCGACCCGCGGGTGGTCCTACGGCGGCGGCATCATCGATCCGCGGACGGGGGAGATCGTCAAGGGCTTCGTCACCTTAGGGTCGCTCCGCATCCGGCAGGACCGGCTCATCTTCGAGGGGCTCGTGGGGGCGGAGCAGACCGGCAAGGGCGGTCCGAACGACCCCGTGCAGGCGGCCCTCGCGCGCATCCGCCAGCTCGGCGCGCATGAGGTCGGCCACAGCTTAGGCCTGGAGCACAACTTCGCCGCCTCGACCTACGGCCGGGCCTCGGTCATGGACTACCCCGGGCCGCTCGTCCAGATCACGCCCCAAGGGGATCTCGACATCTCGAACGCCTACGCCAAGGGCATCGGCGCCTGGGACGTCCAGGCCATCCGCTACGGCTACAGCCAGTTCCCGCCGGGAGCCAACGAGGAGCAGGAACTCGACGCCATCGTCCGCGACGGGCTCGGCCACGGTCTCATCTTCCTCACTGACCAGGACTCGCGGCCGGAGGGCGCCGCCCAGCCGCTCGCGAACCTCTGGGACAACGGCGCCGACCCGGTGGCCGCCCTGGAGCTGTCGCTCAAGGTGCGGAAGATCGCCCTCTCCCGCTTCGGCGAGCACAACCTCGCCGCCGGGCAGCCGCTCTCCTATCTCCAGGAGGTGCTGGTGCCGGTCTACTTCCACCACCGCTACGAGCTGGACTCGGCGGCCAAGGCGGTGGGGGGGCTCGCCTATCTCCACGCGGTGCGCGGTGATGGCGAGATCCCCTCGAAGCCGGTGCCGGCGGAGCAGCAGCGGAGAGCCATCCATACGCTGGCCGGCCTGCTCGCGCCGGAGGCCCTGGACATCCCCGACCCGGTGATCGCCCTCCTCGTGCCGCGGCCGCCCTCGGCGCGGCCGAACGCCGAGGTCTTCGCCGGCCGCACCGCCCCGGTCTTCGATCCCCTGGAGGCGGCGGCGACCGCCGCCGACATGGCAGTGCGTGCCCTCCTCCAGCCGGAGCGGGCGGCACGGATGGTCGACTTCCATCGCCGCGACCCGTCGCTGCCCGGCTTCGAGGAGGTTTTGAAAGCCCTCGTCGGCCAGGCCTTCGCGGGGGTGCCGGACAAGCCGCGGCAGGCGGAGCTCCGCCACACCTCCCAGGACGTCCTTGTTCGCGGCCTGATCCGCCTCTCGGCCGATCCCGACGCCTCGCCAGGGGTGCGGGCGCGGGTCGACGCCCAGCTCGAATCTCTCCGTAAGCGCCTGCGTGGCGCTGGGACTGGAGGGACGACGGAGGAGGCACCGCAGCGGGCCTTCCTCGCCGCCGAGATCGGCCGCTATCTCGACCGCAAGACGGAGAATCCCGAGAAGCTCCCGCAGCCCCTGCCGCCGCCACCGGGCCAGCCGATCGGCGGCGGGATGGGGGAGTCGCAGACCCTGAACCTCGGCGGGTGCGAGTGGGGAGGGTAGGGCGGGTCGCCCTGGCCGTGCTCGTCACCATCGCAGCAGGTCTCGCTTTCCTGCTCGGGTGCGCGCCCGCGGCACCCCAGGCCCCGCAGGCAGCGCCCAGGGCCCCCGCCCCCGCGCACCCGCCGGTCGAGCGCCTGGGATTGAAGGTCCTCGCCGTCCATCCGCACGACCCCACCTGCTACACCCAGGGTCTCGTCTGGCACGGCGGCGAGCTCTACGAGAGCTGCGGCCAGTACGGGCAGTCGAGCCTGCGACGCACCGATCCGACGACCGGCGCGGTCCGGCAGCGCGTCGCCGTCCCCGCCAACGATTTCGCCGAGGGGCTGGCCCTGGTGGGGGAGAGGCTCCTTCAGCTCACCTGGCGGGAGGGGACGGCGCTGGTCTACGACCGCAAGAGCTTCGGCAAGACCAGCGAACTGCGCTACGAGGGCGAGGGCTGGGGGTTGTGCTACGACGGCAAGCGCCTGGTGATGAGCGACGGCAGCGACCGCCTCACCCTCCGCGATCCTGCTAGCT
>JAXDLD010000219.1:0-13661 GCA_034666805.1 Acidobacteriota bacterium | reverse complement strand
CACCCCCACTCTCTCGACGCC
This sequence comes from Acidobacteriota bacterium, assembly GCA_034666805.1. Taxonomy (GTDB): domain Bacteria; phylum Acidobacteriota; class Thermoanaerobaculia; order Multivoradales; family UBA5704; genus DASQPA01. Next base: position 13,640 of record JAXDLD010000219.1, on the reverse strand, counting down.
CAGCACCTCGGAGAAGATCCCGGCGATCCTCTGCTCCCACGGCGTGCGCGGGGCAACCTTCTCCTCCTGGGCCGTTCGTTCCGGCGCCGGCAGGGCCTTGCGGTCCACCTTGCCGTTGGGGCTCAAGGGGAGCGCGGCCAGGGGGACGAAGGCGGTGGGGACCATGTACTCCGGCAGGCCCTCCTTAAGATGGGCCCGCAGCTCCTCGATCGGCGGCGGCGGGCCGCCGGCACCGACGACGTAGGCGACGAGACGGCGGTCGCCGGGCCGGTCCTCGCGGGCCAGGACGACGGCCTCCCGCACCCCCGGGTGGCGCCCGAGGAGGGCCTCGATCTCGCCGAGCTCGATGCGGAAGCCGCGGACCTTGACCTGGTGATCGATCCGCCCCAGGAAGTGGAGCTCCCCCGTGGAACGAGCGCGCGCCAGGTCGCCCGTCCGGTAGAGCCGCCCGCCGGGCGCCTCGGCGAAGGGATCGGGCAGGAAGCGCTCGGCGGTGAGGTCCGGCCGCTCCAGATAGCCGCGGGCGAGACCGGCGCCCCCCAGGTAGAGCTCCCCGGCGACCCCCGCCGGCACCGGCCGCCCCGCGCGGTCGAGCACGTGCGCTTGGGTGCCCGCGATCGGCCGGCCGATGTCCGGCTGCCGGGGCGGCCGGAGCGGTCCCGGCGCCCCGCGCTCCTGGCGGGCGAAGGTCGAGTAGGTCGTGTCTTCCGAAGGGCCATAGAGGTTCCACACCCGCTCGACCGTGCGGGTGTCGTAGAGAGCCTCGACGAGCGCCAGGGGCAGCGGCTCGCCGGCCAGGTTGACCGTGCGGACCGAAGGGGGCAGGGCGCCCTGCCGCACCAGCTCCGCCATCGCCGACGGCACCGTGTTGACGAGGGTCACCTCCCCGGCCGCGGCGAGCCCGGCGAGAGCGAGAGCGTTCTCCGCCACGATCACCCGGCCGCCCCAGGCGAGCGGCACGAAAAGCTCGAAGACCGAGAGGTCGAAGCAGACCGAGGTCGCGAACAGCACCCCCGACAGCTCGGCCGCGGAGAACGCCTGCCGCGCCCAGAGCGCCAGGGTCACGGCGCTCCGATGTTCGATCGCCACCCCCTTGGGCTGGCCGGTCGAACCCGAGGTGTAGATCAGATAGGCGAGGTTCTCCGGCGTGGCAGCGCCCCCCTCCTGGCCCTCCCGCCGCGGCAGCTCACCGTCAAGCAGGCCCGCGGGCGTCAGGAAGAGCCGCGGGCAGGCCGCCTCCGGCAGGCGGTCTTCGAGGTCCGGCTGGGTGAGGAGGAGGTGGGCCCGGGAATCCTCCAGCATGAGCTTCAGCCGCTCCCGCGGGTATTGCGGGTCGAGCGGCACATAGGCACCGCCCGCCTGGAGCACCGCCAGGAGCGCCACCGGCAACGCCGCCGTGCGCGCCAGGCAGACCCCCACCCGCATCTCCGGTCCCACCCCGAGGCCCACGAGCGCCCCGGCGAGCCGCTCCACCCGGGACGCCAGCTCTCTGTAGGTCAGCCGCTCCTCTCCCCAGATCAGGGCCTCGGCGGCCGGGGTCCGCGCGGCCTGAATCAGAAAGAGATCGTGCAGGCAGGCCTCCGGCACCTTCTCGCTCGATCCCGCGAGGTTCCCCCCGAAGCTCCATTCGCGGAGCTGCTGGCGCTCCGGCGCCGAGAGGAGCGGCAGCTCCGAGATCCGCGCCGCCACCGCCGCGCCGGCATCGGCCGGGTCCGCCGCGAGGGCGGCGAGCAGGCTCGCGAACCAGCCGGCCATCCGCGCCACCGTGACCTCGTCGAAGAGGTCGCGGTCGTACTCCCAGGCCCCGGTGAGCCCGGCGGCGCTCGAACCCAGGGCGAGGGTCAGGTCGAACTTCGCCGCCCCGGCTTCGACCGGGACCGGCTCGACGTCGAGGTCCGGCAGCCGGAGCCGGCCCTGGGGGGTGTTCTGGAGGATGAGGAAGACCTGGAAGAGGGGCGAATGGGCGAGGCTGCGCTCCGGCTGGAGCGCCTCGACCAGCTTCTCGAACGGCAGGTCCTGATGGGCGTAGGCGGCGAGGGTCCCCTCGCGCACCCGGGCCAGCAGGGCGGCGAAGGAGGGATCGTCCGCGAGGCCGGCGCGGAGGGCCAGGGTGTTGACGAAGAGGCCGATCAGGCCCTCCGTCTCGGCGCGGTTCCGGTTGGCGATCGGCGAGCCCACCACCACCTCGTCCTGCCCGGAAGAGCGGCCGAGGAGGGTGGCGAAGGCGGCGAGGAGCAGCATGAAGGGGGTCGCCCCCAGCCGGCGGCTCAGGCGCTCGATCTCCGCCGAGGGCTCGGCCGGGAGCTTGAAGGGGAGCTGGCCGCCGCGATAGCGCTGGACCGCCGGACGCGGCCGGTCGGTGGGCAGCTCGAGCACCGCGGGCGCTCCGGCGAGCCGCTCCCGCCACCAGGCGACCTCCTCCGGCAGCACGCCCGGCAGCCACTCCCGCTGCCAGAGGGCGAAATCGGCGTACTGGATCGGCAGGGCGGGGAGGGTCGGGCTCTCCCCGGCGGCCAGCGCCCCGTAGAAGGCGGCGAGCTCGCGCACGAAGATGCCCATGGACCAGCCGTCGCCGACGATGTGGTGCAGGGTGAAGAGGACGACATTGTCTTCGTCGCCGATCCGAACGAGGGTGACCCGGAGGAGCGGGCCGGCGGTGAGGTTGAAGGGCCGGCGCGCCTCCGCGGCGGCCAGGCGGGCGAGCTCCGCCTCACTGCGATCGCCAAAAGCCTGGAGACCCCGGAGGTCCACCTCCGGCAGCGCGGTCGCCGCAACCGCCCCGGCCGGGGCGATCCTCTGCACGGCTCCGTCCTCCACCGCCGCAAAGGTGGTGCGGAGTGCCTCGTGGCGGTCGACGACCCCGGCCAGGGCCCCCCGGAGGAGGGCGGGGACGAGCCGGCCGCTAAAGCGCATCGCACCCGGGATGTTGTAGAGGGCGCTCCCGGGCAGGAGCTGGTCCAGAAACCAGAGCCGTTCCTGGGCGAAGGAGAGGGGGAAGGCAGACCGCGGCCGGGACGCCGGCAGGATCGCCACGATCGCCGGAGCGGACGAGGGGCCGGTCTCGCGACGGGCCGACTCGATCGCGGCGGCGAAGCCGGCGAGGGTCGGCGCCTGGAAGAGCGCCCGGAGCGGCAGCTCGACCGCCAGGGACTCGCGGACCCGCGAGATCACCTGTGTCGCGAGCAGGGAGTGACCGCCGAGGCCGAAGAAGCTGTCCCGCCGGCGGACCTGGCGGACGTCCAGGAGGTCGGCCCAGATCCCGGCGAGCAGCTCCTCGACCGGACCGCGCGCCGCCTCGCCCTCTTCCGCCGCTTCGAGCTGCTCCGGCTCCGGCAGGGCCCGGCGGTCCACCTTGCCGGTGACGGTGAGCGGCAGGGCGTCGAGCACGCCCCAGGCCGACGGCACCATGTAGTCCGGCATCTTCTCCCGCAGGAGGCCGGCGAGCTCCCGCGGCCCCACCGCCATCCCCTGCCGCTGCACGTAGTAGGCGACCAGCCGCTTGCCCGTCCCTTCCTCGTCGCGGTCGACCACCACCGCCCGCTCGACCGCCGGATGCTCGGCGATCCCCGCCTCGATCTCCCCGAGCTCGATCCGCAGGCCCCGGATCTTGACCTGGCTGTCGATGCGGCCGAGGAACTCGACCGCCCCGTCGAGGCGGAAGCGGGCGAGGTCGCCCGTGCGGTAGAGCCGCTCGCCCGGGGCCGCCGGGGAGGGGTGGGGCACGAACTTCTCGGCCGTCAGGTCCGGCCGGTCGTGGTAGCCCCGCGCCAGGCAGGGGCCGCCCAGGCAGAGCTCCCCCGCCACCCCGGCAGGCAGCGCCGCGCCCTCGAAGTCCAGGACGTAGGCCTCGGTGCGGGCGATCGGCCGGCCGATCGGCAGCGCCCGGCCGCTCTCGCCGCGCAGGCAGTGCCAGGCGAGCACCGAGATCGTCGTCTCGGTCGGCCCGTAGCGGTTGTAGAGGTCGGCCGGCGACTGGGCGTAGAACCGGGTCGCCAGCTCGGGCGGCACCACCTCGGCCCCGGTGAAGACCGCGCGCAGGCCGCGGCAGCGTTCGAGCGAGCGCTCTTCGAGGAGGGCCGCCAGCATGCTGGCGGTGAACGACGCCAGGGTCACCTCCTCGCGCTCGACGAGCGCGATCAGCCGGCTGGGGTCGCGCTCCTCTCCCGGTACCGCGAGCACCATGGTGGCGCCGGCCAGGAGGGGGCTGAAAATCTCGCCGATCGAAGCGTCGAAGAGGAGGGTCGTCTTGTGCAGGAAGCGATCGGCCGCGGCGACCTCGGCGGCCTCCACGTAACGGATCCGGTTGCCCAGGGCGGCATGGCTGACCGCCACCCCCTTCGGCTTACCCGTAGAGCCCGAGGTGTAGAGCAGGTAGGCCGCCTGCTCGGGGACGAGGGGGAAAGGCGCGTGCACCGGCCCCTCCGGCTCACCCGCCCAGAGGTCCTCGATCGCGAGGAGCGGCACCGTGATTCCGGGGAGGGCGGGGAGCGCGGCGGCGGTGCCGCGGTCGGCGAGGATCGCCGCGACCCCGGCATCGGCGAGCATGTAGGACAGGCGCTCGGCCGGGAGCGCCGGGTCGAGCGGCAGGTAGGCGCCGCCGGCCTCCCAGACGCCCAGGAGCGCCGCCACCATGGCGGGCGAGCGCTCGACGGCGATCCCCACCCGGCTCTCCGGAGCGAGCCCGAGGGCCCGCAGATGGCGGGCGATGCCGCCGGCCCGCGCCGCCAGCTCGCCATGGCTCACCTGCTCGCCGGCGAAGCAGAGGGCCACGGCATCGGGCCGGCGCGCCGCCACCGCCGCCAGGAGCCCGGGGAGGAGGCCGTGGTCCGGGTAGTCGACCCGCGGCTCGTTCCACTCGACCCGCGCCTGCTGGCGCTCGGCGGCGGAGAGGAGCGGCAGCTCCGCCAGGCCGAGCCGCGGGTCGGCCAGCGCCCCGGCGAGCAGGGTCTCGAAGTGGGAAACGATCCGCGCCGCCGTGACGGCCTCGAAGAGGTCGCGGTCGTACTCCAGGACCCCGGTCAGCACCTCCCCCGCCTCCCGGAGACCCAGGGTGAGGTCGAACTTGGCGATCCCGCTCTCGACCGCTACGGGCTCGAGCGCGAGGCCAGGGAGCTCGAGTTTCCCGAGCGGCGCGTTCTGGAGCGCGAAGAGGACCTGGAAGAAGGGGGTGTGGGAGAGGTGGCGCTCCGGCTGCAGCGCTTCGACCAGCCGCTCGAAGGGGAGCTCCTGGTGATCGTAGGCGCCCAGGGCGGATTCGCGGGCGCGCTCGACGAGCGTGCGGAAGCCCGGCTGGCCGCCGAGGTCCAGGCGGAGGACGAGGGTGTTGACGAAAAAGCCGATCAGCCCCTCGATCTCTCTCTGGGTGCGCCCGGCGACCGGCGAGCCCACCAGGAGGTCGCGCTCACCCGTATAGCGGGCGAGGAGCGCCTGGAAGGCGGCGAGGAGGGTCATGAACGGGGTCGCCCCGGTCCGCCGGCTGAAGGTCCGCACCTCGGCGGCGAGCGGCGCCGGCAGGGTGAAGGGATGATGCGCGCCGCGCGAGCGCCGCACCTGGGGGCGCGGGCGGTCGGCCGGCAGCTCCAAGAGAGTGGGCGCCCCGGCGAGGCGCTCGCGCCACCAGGCGATCTGGCCTGCCAGGAGATCGCCCCCGAGCTGCCGGCGCTGCCAGAGGGCGAAGTCGGCGGCCTGGACGGGCAGCTCCGGGAGCGGCGAGGGCTGCCCGAGGCGGGCGGCGGTGTAGAGGGCGGCGAGCTCGCGGACGAAGACCCCGACCGACCAGCCGTCCGAAATGATGTGGTGCAGGTTGAGGAGGAGCAGGCTCTCGCCGTCTTCCCCCGCCAGGCGGAGCAGGGTGACCCGGAAGAGCGGGCCGGCGGCGAGGTCGAAGGGGCGGCGGGCGTCGTCTTCCGCCAGCGCCGCCAGAACGGCTGACTCCCCGGCGCGGGCGGCGCCGATCCCTGCGAGATCCACCACCGGGACCGGGAAGGGCGCCGGCGCGAGGATCACCTGGACGGGCTTCCCGCCCCGGGCGACGAAGCGGGTGCGGAGGGACTCGTGGCGCCTGACGATCTCCCCCAGGCTGGCGCCGAGCGCCGCCACGTCCACCTCGCCGCGGAGCCGGAGAGCGGTGGGGAGGTTGTAGGCGAAGCTCCCCGGTTCGAGCTGGTCCAGGAGCCAGAGCCGCTCCTGGGCGAAGGAGAGGGGCAGGTCGGCGGGGCGCTGGCCGCGGACGATCGGCGGCAGCGGCACCTCCCGGCCGGTCGCGAGCGCGGTCCGCGCCTCCTCGACCGCGGCGGCGAGGCCGGCGACCGTGGGGCGCTCGAAGAGCCGGCGCAGAGGCAGCTCGACCCCGAAGGCCTCCCGCAGGCGCGAGACCACCTGGGTGGCGAGGAGCGAGTGGCCGCCGAGCTCGAAGAAGCTGTCGCCGGGGGCGATCCGCTCGCTTTCCGGAAGCCCCAGGACTTCGGCCCAGAGGAGAGCGACGATCTCTTCGATTGGCGCCAGCGTCCCGAGCAGCGGGACCTCGGCGCTCTCGCCTCGTCCTTCGCCGCGCCAGTCCGGGGCGGGCAGGGCGCGGCGGTCGGTCTTGCCGCTCGGGGTGAGGGGGAGGGTGTCGAGGTGGATGAAGAGCGCCGGCACCATGTACTCCGGCAGCCGCGCCAGGAGATGGGCCCGGAGATCGGCGGTCTCCGGGGCCTCGGCGCCCCGGCCCACCACATAGGCGACCAGCCGCGGATCGCCCGGCCGGGCCTCCCGGACGACGACCGCCGCCGCCAGCACCCCCGGGTGCGCGGCGAGCACGGATTCGATCTCGCCGAGCTCGATCCGGAGGCCGCGCAGCTTCACCTGGTGGTCGAGGCGGCCCAGGTACTCGACCTCGCCCCCCGGCCGCCGGCGCGCCAGGTCCCCGGTGCGGTAGAGCCGGCCGCCAGGGAGCGGCGAGAAGGGGTCGGGGACGAAGCGCTCGGCGGTCAGGTCCGGCCGGCCGGCGTAGCCCCGCGCCACCTGCACCCCGCCGATGCCGAGCTCCCCCGGCACCCCCACCGGCACCGGGGTGCCCTCGGGGTCGAAGAGGTGGATCCCGGTGTTGGCGACCGGCCGGCCGATCGGCACTCCCGGCGGTATCAGCGCCATCGGCTCCCGCTCGCACTCCCAGAAGGTGACGTCGACCGCCGCCTCGGTCGGGCCGTAGAGGTTGTGGAGCCGCGCCCCCAGGCGGCCGAAGAAGCGCTGGGCGAGCTCGGGGGGCAGCGCCTCGCCGCTCGCCATCACCTGGGCGAGCGAGGAGCAGCGTGGGACGTCCGGCTCGGCGAGGAAGGCCGCCAGCATGGAGGGGACGAAGTGAGTGACGGTGATCCCCTCCTCGGCGATCGTCCGCACCAGGTAGGCGCTGTCCTGGTGCCCGCCGGGCTGGGCGAAGACCAGCCGCGCCCCGGTCAGGAGCGGCCAGAAGAACTCCCAGACCGAGACGTCGAAGCTGTAAGGGGTCTTCTGGAGCACCCGGTCGGCGGGGGTCAGGCCGTACTGCTCCTGCATCCAGAGGATGCGGTTGACGATCCCGCGGTGAGAATTCATCACCCCCTTGGGCCGGCCGGTCGAGCCGGAGGTGAAGATCACATAGGCGAGGTCATCCGGCACCACCCCGGGGGCGGTGACCGGGGCTGCTGCCCTACCCGTTTCGCCGTCCAGGAGAACGAGATCGGCCGCATGGGCCGGCAGACGGTCGAGCAGCCGCTCCTGGGCGAGGATCACCGGCACTTGGGCGTCGGCGAGGATGGCGGCCAGGCGCTCGGCGGGGTAGGAGGGGTCGAGCGGCAGGTAGGCGCCCCCGGCCCCGAGGATGCCCAGGAGGGCGACGATCATGTCGAGCGAGCGCTCGGCGCAGAGGCCGACGACCTTCTCCGGCCCCACTCCCAGGCCCTGGAGACGGGCGGTGAGGCCAGCCGCGCGGGCGGCCAGGGCGGCGTAGGTGAGGGCCTCCCCGGCAGAGACCGCTGCGACGGCATCCGGAGTCGCCGCCGCCTGGCGGGCGAAGAGCTCGGGGAGGGTCCGCTCGCCCTCGGGGGAGGCGGTCTCCGTGGCGTTCCAGGCGGCGAGCTGGGCGCGCTCGGCGGCCGAGAGGAGGGGCAGCTCGGCGAGCGTCCGGCCGGGGTCGGCCGCCGCCCCGGCGAGGAGGGTCGCGAGATGCCCCGTCATCCGCTCCGCGGTCGCGCGGTCGAAGAGGTCGGCGGCGTAGGTGAGGGTTCCGGCGATCGCCCCCCCGGTCTCGAAGAGGGTGAGCTGGAGGTCGAACTTGGTCACCCCGGCGTCGACCTCGGCCGGCTCCAGGGTGAGACCGGGGAGGACGAAGGGGCTCGCCGGGTTGTTCTGGAGGACCAGGAGGACCTGGAAGAGGGGCGAGCGCGAGAGGTCCCGCGCCGGCTGCAGCTCTTCGACCAGGCGCTCGAAGGGGAGGTCCTGGTGGGCGTAGGCTCCGAGGGCCATCTCCCGGGCCCGGGAGACGAGATCGCGGAAGGGGGGCCTCCCGCCCAGCTCGGCGCGGAGCGCCAGGGTGTTGACGAAGAGGCCGATCAGCCCTTCGACCTCACTCCGGGTGCGGTTGGCGACCGGCGATCCCACCAGCAGGTCCTCCTGCCCCGTATAGCGGGCGAGGAGCGCCGAGAAGCCGGCGAAAAGGACCATGAACGGGGTCGCCTCGGCGGCGCGGGCGAGGGCGGTCAAGCCGGCGGCGGTCTCCTGGGATAGAGCCAGCGGCACGGCGCCGCCGCGCGGCGAGAGCACCGGCGGGCGGGGCCGGTCGGCCGGCAGCTCCAGAGTGGTGGGGACCCCGGCCAGGCGCTGCCGCCACCAGTCGAGCTGGCGCTCGATCTCCGGCCCGGCGAGCCAGCCCCGCTGCCAGACCGCGAAGTCGGCGTACTGGACCGGCAGCGGAGCGAGCGGTGCCGGCCGGCCTTCCAGGGCCGCGCCGTAGAACGCCGCCAGCTCGCGGACGAAGACGTCCATCGACCAGCCGTCCGCCACGATGTGGTGCAGGTTGAGGACGGCGAGGTGGCGCTCGGGAGCGAGCCGCAGGAGGGTGGAGCGCAGGAGGGGGCCGCGGGCGAGGTCGAAGGGGCGCCCCGCCTCCTCGGCCAGGAGGCGGCCGGCCGCCTCATCCCGCGCCGCGGCCGGCAGCCCCGCCAGGTCGACGAGGGGCAGGGGCAGCCCGGCACCGGCGAGGGGCGCGATCACCTGCAGGGGGCCCGCCGACCCGGGCCGGAAGGTCGTGCGGAGCGCCTCGTGGCGTAAGACGATGGACGAGAAGGCCACCGCGAGAGCGGCGACCGAGAGTTTCCCTTCGAGCCGAACGGCGCCGGGGATGTTGTAGGAGGCGCTCCCCGGTTCGAGCTGATCCAGGAACCAGAGCCGCTCCTGGGCGAAGGAGAGCGGCAGGCCGCCTTCTCGCGCTGCCGGCGGGAGTGGCTGGATAAGCGGCGCGGCGAGGCCGGAGTCGTCGAAGCCATCTCCCAGCCGGGCGGCGAGGGCGGCGACGGTCGGCGCCTCGAACACCGCCCGGAGCGGCAGCTCGACCCCCAGCGCCTCCCTGATCCGCGACACCAGGCGGGTGGCGAGGAGGGAGTGACCGCCCGAGGCGAAGAAGTCGTCGAGGACGCCGACCTTCTCGCGGCCGAGGACGGCGGCCCAGATCTCCGCCAGCCGGGCTTCGAGCGCGGTCCGCGGGGCGACCGCCACGGCGTCTCCCGGCCCCTCCTCGGGAGGCCGGCTCGCAAGGGCCCGGCGGTCCACCTTGCCGTTGCCGGAGAGCGGCAGGGCTTCCAACACCACGAAGGCGTTGGGGACCATGTAGGCCGGCAGCCGGCGCTCCAGGGCCTGCCGGAGCGCGCGGACGGCGGCGCTCCGCTCCTCCTCGCCGTCCATCGCCAGAGCGACGTAGGCCACCAGCCGCCGGTCGCCCGGCCGGTCCTCCCGTACGAGGACCGCCGCCTCACGGACTTCGGGCTCGCCGCGGAGCGCCGACTCGATCTCCCCCAGCTCGATGCGGAAGCCGCGCACCTTGACCTGGTGGTCGATGCGGCCGAGGAAGTCGAGGCTGCCGTTCGGGAGGCGGCGGATGAGGTCGCCGGTCCGGTAGAGGCGCGCTCCGGGCTCGTTGCTCCAGGGGTCGGGCACGAACCGTTCGGCCGTCAGCTCCGGGCGGCCCAGGTAGCCGCGGGCGAGACCGGCGCCGCCGATCGCCAGCTCCCCCGCCACCCCCAGAGGAGCCAGGGCGCCCCAGGCGTCGAGGACGACGGCCCGGGTGTTGGCGATCGGCCGGCCGATGGGCGGCAGCCCCGCGGTCTCCGGGGGGACCGCCGCCGCGGTGGTGACGACGCTGTACTCCGACGGACCGTAGTGGTTGAGCAGGGGAAACGGCAGCCCCGCCGCTGGAGCGCGGTGGAGACGGTCGCCGCCGCAGAGCAGGCCGCGGAGCCGCAGCCCCGGCCGCCTCTCACCCCAGCCCTCGGCCAGCACGCTCTCGGCGAGCGGCGTCGGCAGGAAGCTCCAGGTGATCCCCTCCCGCTCCCACCAGTCGGCGAGCTCCGGCGGCGAGAGCCGGATCTCCTCCGGGGGGATGTGGACGCTCGCCCCCGCCGCAAGGTAGGGCCAGAGCTCCCAGACCGAGGCGTCGAAGGCCGGGCTGGCGATCTGGGTCGCCCGGTCCTCCGGCGTCACGCCGTAGCGCTCCTGATGCCAGAGCACGAGGTTGAGGAGCCCCGAGTGCGGGACCGCGACGCCCTTCGGAACCCCGGTCGAGCCCGAGGTGTAGACGACGTAGGCGAGGTCGGCCGGCAGGACCGGGCGGGCCGCCGCGGTCGCGGCCTCCGGCTCCGGGCTGTCGTCGTCGAGGTAGAGGGTCGCGAGCGGGCTCGCCGGCAGCCGGCTGGCGAACCGCCGCTCGGCGAGCAGTACCGCGGCCCCGCAGTCGGCCAGCAGGAAGCCCAGCCGCGCGGGCGGGGAGTCGGGGTCGAGCGGGACGTAGGCCCCCCCCGCCTGGAGGACCGCTAAGATCCCCACGACCCGGAGGGGCGAGAGGCCGGCGCAGAGCGCGACCCGCACCTCGGGGCCGACCCCGAGGCCGCGCAGACGGCGGGCCAGCCGGGCGGCCTGGGAGGCGAGGTCCCCGTAGGTCAGCCGCCCGTCCGGCGCGGCGACCGCCAGGGCCGCGGGTGCCCGCCGCGCCCAGGCGGCGAAGCGCTCGTGGACCAGCGCTCCCACCCCTGGAACGGCCGTGACCGTGTCGTTCCACTCATGGAGGATCTGGGCTCGTTCTCCTGGCGAGAGGAGCGGCAGCTCGCCCAGGCGCGCCTCCGGGGTCTCCACCGCCGCCGCCAAGAGCCGTACGAAGCTATCCGCGAAGCGCCGCGCCGTCGTACGGTCGAAGAGGTCGCGGTTGTACTCCAGCGTCCCGGCCATCTCCGGCGTCCCCGGCACCAGGGTCAGCGTGAGGTCGAATTTCGCCACCCCCTCGACGGCCGGCAGCGGCGCCAGCTCGAGCCCTGGCAGCTCCAGCGCCGCGACCGGGGCGGTCTGGAGCGCCAGGACAGCCTGGAAGAGCGGCGTATGACCGAGGCTGCGTTCGGGAGCGAGCTCCTCGACGAGCTTCTCGAACGGCACGTCCTGGTGCGCGTAGGCCGAGAGCGTCACCTCCCGCAGCCGGTCGAGGAGGCCGCGGAACCCCGGCTCCCCGGAGAGGTCGGCGCGGAGCGGCAGCGTGTTGACGAAGAACCCGATCAGCCCTTCGAGCTCCGCCCGCTGCCGGTTGGCGACGGGTGAGCCCACGACCAGGTCCTCGCTGCCCGAGAGCCGGCCGAGAAACGCCGCGAAACCGGCGAGGAGCACCATGAAGAGGGTCGCCTGCGAGCCGTGGCCGAGAACGGTCAGGCGCTCGGCGAGCCCGGCCGGGAGCACCACCGGCACCGTCCCGCCGCGGAAGCTCTGCACGGCCGGGCGCGGCCGGTCTGCCGGCAGCTCCAGGAGGGCGGGCGCCCCGGCCAGGTGCTCCCGCCACCAGGCGAGCTGGCGCTCGAGCTCCGCCCCGGAGAGCCAGCTCCGCTGCCAGAGGGCGAAGTCCGCGTACTGGATCGGTAGCGGAGGAAGCGGCGATAGGGGCGCCAGGCGGCCGGCGAGCGCCGCCCCGTAGAAGACCGTGAGCTCGTGGACGAAGACGGCGAGCGACCAGCCGTCCGCGATGATGTGGTGGAGGGTCAAGAGGAGGACATGCTCCCCGTCCTCTCCCGCCGACAGCTCGAGGAGGCAGACCCGCGCCAGGGGACCGGCCGCGAGGTCGAAGGGCCGCGCCGTCTCCTCTTCGGACAGCCGGCGCGCCAGAGCCGCCCGCGGTGAGGGCGGCAGCCCCGCGAGGTCGACGAGGGGCAGTGCGAACCGCGCGGCCGGCGCGATCACCTGGACCGGACCCTCCGCTCCGCTCCGGAAGGTGGTGCGGAGCGCCTCGTGGCGGGCGGCGAGGGCCGAGAGAGCCGCGGCCATGGCGGCGACCGACAGGCTTCCGTTGAGGCGGACGCCGCCGGCCATGTTGTAGGAGGCGCTCCCCGGGTCGAGCTGATCGAGGAACCAGAGCCGCTCCTGGGCGAAAGAGAGCGGCGGATCCCCCTTGCGGGGAACGGGTACGAGCCGGGGCTGGCTCGAAGGTGGTGTCTGGAGGTGGGGCTGGAGGCGGGCGGCGAGGGCGGCGACCGTCGGCGCCTCGAAAATGGCCCGCAGGGGCAGATCCACCCCCAGCGCCTGCCGCACCCGCGAGACCAGGCGGGTGGCGAGCAGCGAGTGCCCGCCGGAGGCGAAGAAGTCATCCGCGATCCCCACCCTCTCGCGACCCAGGACCTCGGACCAGATCGCCGCCAGCCGGGCTTCGAGCGGAGTGCGCGGGGCTGTCGGGGCCATCGGGGCCGTCGCCGCGAGCCTCTCCGCGCCGCGCGCCTGGACTGGGGGGGCGACCCGGGCGAGGAGAGCGATCTCGCCCGGAAGGGGGAGATCCGGCAGCCGGGTTTCCGGCGCCGCCGCGGCGGCTTCGAGCAGCCGCACGAAACCGCCCGCCAGGCGCTCCGCCGTCGTCCGGTCGAAGAGGTCGCGGTTGTACTCCAGGGTGCCCTCCACCCCCGCTCCAGCCGCCCTTGGCGCCAGGCTCAAGGTGAGATCGAACTTCGCGGTCCCCTCCGCCAGGGGTAGCGGTGTGAGAATCAGCCCCGGCAGCTCGAGAGGGGGGAGCGGAGCGTTCTGCAGGACCAGGAGGACCTGGAAGAGCGGCGAGTGCGCGAGGCTGCGCTCGGGAGAGAGCGCCTCGACCAGCTTCTCGAACGGCACGTCCTGGTGGGCATAGGCTCCCAGCGTCACCTCCCGCACCCGGTCGAGGAGAGCGCGAAACCCCGGCTCGCCGGCGAGGTCGACGCGGAGCGGCAGCGTGTTGACGAAGAACCCGATCAGCCCCTCCACCTCCGCCCGCTGCCGGTTGGCGACGGGCGAGCCGACGACCAGGTCCTCGCTCCCGGAGAGCCGGCCGAGGAGGGCCGCGAAGCCGGCGAGGAGAACCATGAAGAGCGTCGCCTGGGAGCCTTGGCCGAGGGCTGTCAGGCGCTCGGCGAGCC
>JAXDLD010000218.1:0-12079 GCA_034666805.1 Acidobacteriota bacterium | reverse complement strand
GTCCGCTCCTTGCCATTGCCGCCAATGAACTCCCGGTCCCTGGGATCGACGTCGGAGGTGATCAGCTTGGCGCTGTTGGCGTCGGTCCGCGCGACGACGAAGGTGGGGACACCACAGACGTCGGCGGCCAGGCGGGCGGCGGCGAGCTTCTGCTCGAACTCGGAGGTCGGGACGAGAACCTTGCCGCCCATGTGGCCGCACTTCTTGGCCGAGGAGAGCTGGTCCTCGAAGTGGACCCCGGCCGCCCCGGACTCGATCATCGCCTTCATCAGCTCGAAGGCGTTCAGGTTGCCGCCGAAGCCGGCCTCGGCGTCGGCGACGATGGGGGCGAACCAATAGGGACCCTCGGCGCCCTCGGCATGCTGGATCTGGTCGGCGCGCTCTAGCGCGTGGTTGATCCGCCGGACGAGGAGGGGGACGCTGTCGGAAGGATAGAGGCTCTGGTCGGGGTACATCTGCCCGGCGCCGTTGGCGTCGCCCGCGCACTGCCAGCCGCTGACGTAGATCGCCTGGAGGCCGGCCTGGACCTGCTGGATCGCCTGGTTGCCGGTCAGGGCGCCCAGGGCCGCCACGTAGTCCTCGCTCCCGAGCAGCTCCCACAGGCGCTCGGCGCCCAGCCGCGCCAGGGTGTGCTCGACGGTGATCGAGCCGCGCAGGCGATGGACATCGGCGGCCGTGTAGGGCCGGGTGATCCCGCGGAAACGGTCGGTGCTCCAGCTCTTTTCGATCGCTGCGATGTCGGCGATATTGGCGATATTGGCGACCTGAGCGTCCATCTCTCTCCCTCCTCTGGGTTACGACCTCATGGTCGGGTCTAGGGCGATCTGCTCTACACTGGATACCAGCTCACACCGCGAACAGGAGGCCGCCGATGCATCCTCGCTCCCCGCGCTCCGCTGCCGTCGTCGCCGCTCTGCTGCTCGCGACGCTCCCCCTGCTCGGCTCCCAGGGCGCTCCGGCTCCCCCGGCTTCCGCCAAGGCTGCGCCGCAGGTCTTCTCCGAACAGGTCGAGGTGAACGTCGTCAACGTGGATGTCTACGTCGCCGACGCCCAGGGGCACCCGATCACCGATCTCAAGCGCGAAGACTTCCAGCTATTCGAGGATGGCAAGCCGGTCGAGGTGACCAACTTCTACGCCACGGCCTCCCCCGATAGCGCGCGTGCAAACAGCGCGCCTGGGGCCACCCCGGCGACGTCGGCGACGGCCGCGGACACCCGGCCCGAGGAGCAGCGGCTCAATCTGGTGGTCTTCGTCGACGACGCGAACACCGGGGCGCACAGCCGTAACCGGGTCTTGGGCGCGCTCCAGGAGTTCCTGAAGCGCGAGATCACGCCGGGCGATCGGGTGATGCTGATCCGCTTCCAGAGCTCGCTCGACGTGCGGCGGCCGTTCACGACCGACATCGCCCAGGTCGAGAGGGACATCGCCGCCCTCGAGAAGCTGAGCGCCCACGGCACGGAGGAGGAGAGCTTCCGCGAGGCGAACCAGGACATCATCGACGACGCCACCGAGGCCTTCGGCGGTTGCAACCAGGCCATCGAGGCGGCGGTCAAGTCCTACGCCGACTCCCAGAACCACCTCCTGGACTCGACTCTCCGGGCCCTCGACTCCGTGGTCTCGGCGATCGCCAGCGCGCCCGGGCGCAAGGCCGTCCTCTACGTCGGCGACGGGGTGCCGGCGAACCCCGGCTTCGAGGCCTTCCAGCGCCTCGGGGCCTGCGCGGGCGCCAACAGCGGCTTCGTCTCGGCGCGGAGCTACGACTCGCGGACCAAGTTCAACGGCGTGACCGGCCACGCCAGCCGCAACCGGGTGGCGTTCTACACCCTGGAGACCACCGCCAACCAGGCCGGTGTCCTCTCGGAACGGGACCGGATCGAGAATCGCCAGGAGTCGATGCGCCGGCTGGCCGAGGGGACCGGCGGCCGGGCGATGCTCGACACCTCGGACGCCCGCCGCGCCCTCACCCTCATGGCCGACGACCTTGCCCACTACTACTCCCTGGGCTATCGGCCGCCGCGCGGGGCCCGCGGCATGGATGACGTCGACCACAAGATCGAGGTGAAGGTGACCCGCAAGGGGGCCCTCGCCCGCTACCGCCAGTGGTATCGCGACAAGCCGCAGGACGAGCGGGTCGCCGAGCGCACCGGCGCGGCCATGCTCTACGGCTTCGAGGACAACCCGCTCGCGGTGCGGATCGAGATCGGCCGCCAGGTGGCGCAGGGGGACGTCTACGTGGTGCCGGTGCGGCTGCACGTCCCCCTGGCGAAGCTCACCCTGATCCCGCAGGACGGCAACCGGGTCGGGCACGTCCACTTCTTCGTCGTGGCGAGCGGCAACGGCGAGATCACCCCCATCCGCAGCTCGGAGGCCGACGTCCGCATCCCGGAGGCCAGGGCGGCCGCAGCGCAGGGCCAGGACTACGTGCACGAGGTGCGGATGAAGCTCAAGCGGGGCGAGTACGTCCTCGGTATCGGTCTGCGCGACGACCTCGCCGGGGCGGCCTCCTACCTCAAGGGAAGCGTCCAGGCCGGCGCCGGATTCGCGGCACCCGCGGTCGCCGCGCCCGCGAAGCCCGCTACCCCGGCACCGCGGGGCTCCACGCCGGGCAAGGGACTCTAAGCCGGTAAGGAAATCAGCCGATCTCGAACAACCGGGGCTGCGGCTCGGCGGCCTCGGGTAGAGGCTCTTCGAGAGGGGGCGGCGGGTCCCCGGCTTCCGCCTCCCCCTCCGGCTCGACCACCACCTCGATCCCCCCGTTCGCTTCCGGGGCCGGCAGGTACATGTAGCGCCCGAGGCCGCGGTGGAAGAGGATGCCGGGGGTGGCCTCGCGGGCCGTGCGGAGCTGGTTGAGCTTGGAGTCCAGGTCGTCCACGAAGTGCAGGGCGACCGCCTCGGGGGTCATGGGCTCGACGGGGGAGCTGAACTCCTTTTTCCCCTGGTGCGAGAGCACCATGTGCTCCAAGAGCAGCGCCAGGTCGCGCGGGAAGTCGGGAATCGCCGCGCAGCGCTCGCGCAGGATGTCCCGGCCGATCACCACGTGGCCGATGAGCCGCCCCTCCAGGGTGTAGTCGTTGACCGGCATCGCCCCCAGCTCGCGCAGCTTTCCCAGGTCGTGGAAGAGGACTCCGAGGAGGAGAAGATCGCGGTCGAGGTCCCCGTAGTGGCCGGCGACGAGCGCCACCAGCTCGGCCATCGAGACGGTGTGCTCCAGGAGGCCGCCCCGGTAGGCGTGGTGCATCGACTTCGCCGCCGGGTGCTCGCGGAGGGCCTTGCCGTAGACCTCCAGGGTCTCGCGGGCGAGCCGGCGGAGGACCGGACGCGCGACCCTCTCGCTCAGCAGACGTTCGAGTCTCGCCCAGAGATCGCCGATGTCCTCCCGAGTGGACGGGATGAGCAGCGACTCGTCGAAACCGAAGCGGCGGTCCTCGTCGGTCGCCTCCCGGCAGTCGTCGATCGACACCTGGAGCTGGTCGCGGTAGTTCTTGACCGCGCCGCGGAAGGCGATGAAACGGTGGACCTCGTACTGGCCGGAGAGGGCCGGGCTGTCCGCCCATACCTTGCCGATCATCGAGCCGGAGGCGTCGGCGAGCTCCAAGTCCATGAAACCACGGCCGTTCTTGTCCTGGCGCAGCTCCTTCTTGGTGAGCAGCGCGAAGCCCTGGACGGTGTCGCCGGCCTCCCAGGAGCGGATCGGGACGTTCTTCTTCGTCTTCGTCATCGCGGTCGCCACCCATAGTAATCTGTCCGGGTGCGAGTGCCAACCATGCCGTTCTCCCAGAGACTCGAACCTCCTCGCCCCTCCGTGGCACCGGCCGTGCACTTCGAGCCGGCGTGAAAGTATCCATGACGTCAAGATTTCCCCTCTTCCTATTCGCCGTCTTCACCCTTCTCAGCGGCCTCTCCCGCCCGGCCCACGCCCAGGGCGACCCGGTGGTGCCCGATCCCCTCCTCTGGCCGGAGCCGCAGCGCGCCTTCTACCAGGACGGCCCCGGCCTCCTGCTCTCCGCCGAGGACCGGCAGCGCTTCCTCGCCGCCGACGAGGCCGGGAGGGAGGCCTTCATCCATAAGCTAGCGGGCAGCGAGCTCCAGCGCGGGATCGCCCGCCGGCAGCAGCTCGCGCGGACGGAGTACCTCTCGCCGCGCGACGTGCGGGCCCAGCTCCTCTTCCTGAACGGCCCGCCGGCCGAGCGCAAGTCGATCGACTGCGGCACCGCCTTCCGGCCGATGGAGATCTGGACCTACAGCGACGCGGGTCCCACCGCAAAGCTCGATCCCAAGACCGGCAAGCCCGAGGGGAAGCTCGCCCGGGCGGTGGTCTACCAGGCGGCGCCGGACGAGCCGTTCCGCTACTGGAGCCCGATCGACAGCAAACGCTCCCTCTACACGCCGCGCATGACCGCCTGGCTCGAAGACTGGGAGGAGATCGCCGCCTCCTACCCGGTGAAGCGCTTCGACCTCCAGGTCTGCAAGCAGGCGGAGCTCGTCGACCAGGCGACCGGAGTGCCCGGCCTGACCGGCGGCGCCCGCTCGCGGCGGCAGAAAAAGCAGATCGCGGCGGTCTTCGCCTCGGGCTACGGCATCCGCCCCTGGACCGACGGCGACGGCAAGGAGGGCTTCCTCGATCCACCCAGGAATCTCGCCCTCTGGGCCCGGGAGGCGGCGCTGACCGCGCTCCCCAAGGCCGCGCCGGCGGCCTTGACCATCTCCCCCGTCGACGTCCAGTTCCCGGAGAAGTCCGGCCAGCGGATGATCGCCCAGGCCCTCGTGCGGGTGACCCCGGACGAGCACGTCAAGATCAGCCAGGAGGAGGGCAAGCCCCACGTCGGCTTCATCGTCGAGGGGGTGCTGGAGCACGAGGGCAAGGTCTTCGACGAGTTCCGGGTGCGCTACCACCTGCCGGTGCAGGCGGCGCAGAAGGAGCCCATCGATCTCTCGATCGACCGCGAGCTGCGCCCCGACCAGTCCTTCCTCCTGCGGCTCAAGGTGCGCGACGAGGCCACCGGCGCCGAGGCGGTGACCGCCAAGGGCTTCCGGGTGCCGCGCGAGCCGGTGACACCGCCGCCCTCCGCGCGGGCGGCGGCGGGGAAGAAGGGGGTGGTGCTGGGGCCCGCGCTCGCCTCCGGCCCGGACTCCCTGACCCTCTTCCCGCCCGAGTCGGACGTCATCGTCGGCGTCTACCGCGCCGAGGCCATCGTCACCGGCCGGCGGATCGCCAAGGTGACCTTCTTCGTCGACGGCCAGCGGCAGCTCACCCGCAACAGCGCGCCCTACACCGCCGAGCTGCGCCTGGCCCAGTTCCCCACCGAGCAGCTGGTGCGGGCCGAGGGTTTCGACGAGGCGGGCAAGCTGGTGGCGGCCGACGAGGTGGTCATCAACGAGCCGCGCGGCATCTTCAAGGTGTCGATCCTCTCGCCGCCGCGAGGGGGGAAGGTCAAGGAGGACCGCGCCGAGGCCAAGGCCGAGGTCTCGGTCCCCGAGGAGCGGCGGGTCGAGTCGGTGCAGTTCAAGGTCAACGACAAGCCGGTCGCGACCCTCACCCGTCCTCCCTGGGAGACACCCGTCAACCTGCCGAAGGGTGAGGCCACGGTCTACCTCACGGTCTCGGCCAAGCTCGACGACGGCCAGACCGCCGAGGACACCCGCTTCCTCCGCGCCCCGGAGTACGTGGACGAGGTCGACGTCGACTTAGTCGAGCTCTACACCGCGGTGACCGACTCGAGCAACAACCTCGTGCGCGGCCTGACCGAGCAGGACTTCCAGGTCACCGAGGGGGGCAAACCGCAGAAGCTCACCAAGTTCGAGCTGGTCGAGAACCTCCCCCTGGTCGTCGGCATCGCCATCGACACCTCGGGCTCCATGTCCTCCTCGCTCGCCGAGGCCGAGCGCGCGGCGGCGGGCTTCCTCACCAAGGTCTTCAAGCCCAAGGACCAGGGCTTCGCCCTCACCTTCTCCGGCCGGCCGGTCCTCCGCATGCCGCTGACCGACGACGTCGAGGCCGTGGGCCGCTCGCTCGAAGGGCTCCAGGCGGTGGGGGCGACCGCGCTCCACGACGCCATCGTCCACGCCCTCTACTACTACCGTGGCACCCACGGCCAGAAAGTCCTCGTCCTCCTTTCGGACGGCGACGACACGTCCTCCGAGATCCCCTTCAAGGACGCCCTGGAGTACGCGAAGCGGAGCGGCGTCGCCATCTACACCATCGGCTTAAACGTCCCGACCTTCGCGACCGGGGTCCGCAGCAAGCTCAACAGCCTGGCCCAGGAGACCGGCGGCCAGACCTACTACATCAGCAAGGCGACCGAGCTCGCCGCGATCTACGAGCGCATCGGGGTCGAGCTGCGGAGCCGCTACCTCCTCGCCTTCAACGCCGAGCGCAAGGCCGGGGACAAGACCTATCACGCGGTCGACGTCAAAGTTTTGAAGCGGGGATTGAAAGCGCGGACGGCCCATGGGTACTATCCTTAGAGGATGAGGTCCACCCGTCCCGCCGTCCTCGCCGGTATCGCCAGCATCGCCGTCGGAATCACCGCCGCCCTGGCCGCGGGGGCGCCGCCCCTCCGCCCTCCCGCGCCTCGCGCGGCGGCCCCGGCGCGGCCAGCCGCCAGGGCCCCCTCACCGGGGCTCTTCCGCTTCACCCGTCTCAATCACAGCTACAGCCAGCCGGCGACCGCCATCGACCCGATCACGGAGGGGCCGCTCACGGTCCGGCTCTCCTCCCCGCGCAACAAGCTGATCCTCAGCAGCCACTCGCTCCGCCTGGAGCCGGGCGCCGACGGCCTCCACACGGCGGAGCTTGAGGTGCGCTTCTACGGCAAGGGGAGGGTGGTGGCGGACGTCGACGTCTCCGGGGTGGGCCGGCGCTTCGAGGAGGAGGTCCTCGTGCCGCCGCAGACGAAGAGATTGGAGGGCCGGGTGCGGATCGCGCGGTCCGGGGACGGCTATCTCCTCACCCCCGAGCGGCTCCCCCGCGAGATCCGGGTGGCAATCCAGAGCCAGCTCGGCAACGACATCGTCGGCCTCTGCGACCGGCTCTCCGCCGTCCCCTTCTCCGATCTCGACTGCGCCGGGCTCGACCGGGCCCTGTCGACCGCGGTCGTGCCCCTGCCGCGCCCCGGAGAGGGGTTCTACCTCGCGCGGACCGACCTCACGGCCGACGAGCGGCGGCAGGTCGAGAGCTATCTCGCCGCCCTCCGGGGGACTCGCCGATGAGGTCGCTCCGCCGGACCCCGGCCACGGCGGCCCTCCTGGCGTTCATCGCCGTCGTCTTCCTCGGCCAGCAGCTCGACTCCGAGCAGCTCCTCCTCCAGCTCGGCGCCGACCAGGCGCGGGCCGTCCTCGCGGACGGGCAGTACTGGCGCCTCCTCTCCAGCATGTTCCTCCACGGCGGCTGGATGCACGTCCTCCTGAACGGCTGGGCCCTCTTCCAGATCGGCGCCCTCTTCGAGCTCTGGCTGGGGGCGGGGCGGATGCTCGGCACCTACTTCGTGACTGGCATCCTGGCCTCGCTCACGAGCGTCCTCTGGAATCAGTACCGCGGTCACTTCCTGCAGCTGAGCGTCGGCGCCTCGGGGGCCATCTTCGGGATCATCGGCGCCTTGATTGCCTTCCTCGCGCGGCGGCGCGGGCGCCTGAACCCGGCCGCCCGCTCGATCCTCTCCCAGCTCCTGTTCTGGGCCGGGATCAACGTCTTCCTGCTCTCGAACCTGGGGATGATCGACAACGCCGCCCACATCGGCGGCCTCGTCGCCGGCCTCGCCATCGGCCTCACCCTCCGCGACCCGGAGCCGGTCGGCCGCCCGGAGCCGATGCCAGTGCCGGCCCCGCCGCCCGGCCCGGGCCTCCCCCGGTGATCTGTTAGAATGTCGTGTTCGGGGTCATGCAACTTGCCCCGTACCCCACACTGGAGGACTGATCCCTGATGAGCGCGCGACGCATGATGAACCGTCTCTACTACTTCACGATCGAGGACGAGAGCATCCTCGCCGAGGCCTTCTCCCAGCTCGAGAAAGAGGTCTACGCCCTGACCTACAAGGTGGCGGGGAGCGAGGACGTCTTCGTGACCACGAGCGAAACCAAGGACGCGATGGATCGCAACGACATCCCCTACAACCTCCTGGCCGAGGAGGACGGGGCGAAGATCGCCCTCTACCACTCGCCGCTCTCGCGCGAGGAGCTGGGCGACTATGAGGATGCCTTGAAGGCGCTGGCCCTCGCCTGCCGCTCCATCGCCATGGCCTGCGTGGGGGTGAACGGCGAGAGCAACCTGGGCTTCGACCTCTCGAACGGCTCCAAGCTCTATACCTACTTCACGGCGCCGGCCGGCCATACCTTCATCTGGCGCTTCTTCCGCGAGCGCGACGAGGCGGTCCAGTTCCTCACCAAGCTGACCGCGGGCGACAAGAAGGCGATCGAGTGGGCGGAGTCGATCCCGATCGCCACGGTCAAAGAGCTCAAGACCTACCACTAGGCACGCCCAAGTGACCCTCCCTCTCTTCGAGCCCACCTACTCCGTCTCGCAGCTCTGCGGCGAGGTGAAGGACTTTCTGAACGAGGCCTTCGGCTCGGTCTGGGTGGCGGGGGAGGCGCAGCGGGTGCGCCCCAGCCAGCGCGGGCACGTCTACTTCGAGCTGGTCGAGAAGGGTGAGGACGACGAGATCGTGGGCAAGGTCGAGGCGGTGATCTGGAAGACCGACTTCGCCCGGGTCAAGCGGCTCCTCGCCGGCAGCGACCAGCAGCTCGCCGAGGGGATGCAGGTGCGCTGCCGGGGGGGCCTCGACTTCTACGGCCCCACGGGGAGGATGCAGCTCTGCGTCCGCGAGGTCGACCCGGTCTTCACCCTCGGGCTCCTGGAGCGGCGGCGGCGGGAGACCCTGGCGGCGCTCGCCGCCTCCGGCCTGCTCGAAAAGAACCGCGCCCTCTCCCTCCCCGACCTCCCCCTGCGGCTCGCCCTCATCACTTCCGAAGGGAGCGCCGCCTATCACGACTTCTTGAGCAGTCTGAGAGAGAGCGGCTACGGCTTCCAGGTCGTCCTCCTCCACGCCTCGGTCCAGGGGCGGGACGCCGAGCGCGAGGTGGTCTCCGCCCTGGCCGCCCTGGCCGCCCTGGCCGGCCTGCCGGTCGACTGCGCGGTGCTGATAAGGGGCGGCGGCTCGCGGAGCGACCTCGCGGTCTTCGACAGCCGGCGGATCGCCGAGGCCATCGCCCACGCTCCGCTGCCGGTCCTGACCGGCCTCGGCCACGAGATCGACCAGGCGATCGCCGATTTAGTCGCCCACACCGCCTTGAAGACCCCGACCAAGACCGCCGAGTTCCTGATCGACTGGCTGCGCCAGCGCGAGCAGCGGCTCAACGAGCTGCGCCGGGCCGTCCTCCGGGAGGCCCAGGAGCCGCTGCGGAGCGCCCGCGAGGCGCTCGGCCGCGCCGAGCGCGGGATCGACCTCGCCCGGCTGCGCCTGACGGCGGCCGGCGCCCGGCTTTCCGAGCTCTCCCGCGCCTTCGTGCGGATGGGGCGGAGCGCGCTCCGGGCCGGCAGCCGCCGGGAGGCCGAGCTCTCGGGCCGGTTCGCGGGAGCCGCCCAACGCCGGGTCGACGCCGGGGAGCGCGCGCGGCTCGCTCTCGGCGAGCGGCTGGCCGCCGCCTCGCGCGGCCGGCTGCGCGAGATGGAGGTCCGGCTCGACGGCCTCTCCCGGCTCTCTGCCCAGCTCGCCCCCGAGCGCACGCTCGAGCGCGGCTTCACCTTGACCCGCGACGCCCAGGGCCGGCTGCTGCGCCGGCCGGACCAGGCGGCGGCGGGAGACCGGATCGTGACCCGTTTCGCGAGCGGCGAGCTGGCGAGCCGGGTGGAGAAATCATGAGCGAGAAAGAGAAAGCTGCTGAAACGACCGAAGAGGCCCCCAGCTTCCGCGCCTCGATGGACGAGCTGGAGTCGATTTTAGAGCGCATCGAGGGCGAGGAGATCGACATCGACCGCCTGGGCGAGGAGCTCCGCCGCGCCACCTACCTCCTGGAGCTCTGCCGCGGCAAGATCCGCAAGGCGGAGGTCGAGGTCACCCAGATCGTGCAGAGCTTGGAAGCGGGCGGGGAGGGGGATGAGGAGTAGGGAGGGCTCAGCCGCGACCTGAAGGAGCTGAAGCTCGGCCCTACCCCACCGCCTGGAAGAAGCCCTGCGCGGCGAAGAGCCGGAAGGACTCGCGCAGCTCGGCGGCGAAGGCCTCCGCGTCCTCCTCCTCGTCCGCCAGCTCCGCCGCCTCCGCCGCCGTGGCGATCGCATCGGCCACTCGGGCGCCTCCAGCGAGGGCCTGGAGGAGGGCGTGCTGGGTGCGGGTCAGGGGGTAGCGGCGGACGACGAAGTCGGCGCGGGTGAGGGCCAGGTGCTCGGGGGCGGGGTCGGGAAGTGGGATCTCTTCCTCCTCCCCCAGCTGCCGCGCCGCGGTGTAGTAGGCGTTCACCGGGTAGCGGAAGTCGAGGAGCCGCAGGCAGGCGACCGGCTGGAGCCGGGCCGCGGCGAAGCGCTCCGGCCCCAGGTCCTCCGGCTGGAGCAGGGCTTGAAACTCCACCCCCGGCCCGTCGAAGACCTTGGCGATCCCCCATTCGAGCCGGGCGAGGTCGATGAGGAAGTCGGGCCAGGAGGGGGAACCGGCGTCGGCTCCCAGGGCGTCCGCCGCTGGATCGGCCGGATCGCCGTCCGGTCGGGTCTCGTCGAGGAAGCGCGGAAAGTCCTCTCCCAGCCGGTCGAGGGTGTAGCTCCGCGAGGGGTAGCGCTGCAGATACTCGAAGGCGAAGCTCGTGAACACATCTTTCCCGAGCGCCCGGGCGAGGACCGGAAAGCTGTCCTCCAGGCATTCGAGGAGCCGGGCGTAGTAGGCGTGGGCGTAGATCCCCAGCCGCTCCTCGGCGGTCAAAGTACGGGAAGGGGCGACGACGGTCCCCAGCTCGCCGGGGCCGACGGCCAGCCGGCGCCGCGCCTCCTCCGAGCCGAGCCCCCCCGCCACCCCGCCCGGATGGCTGATCACCGCCTGGAACCACTGCTGGACGACGTCGAGCTCCGGGCCTTCCGGAAGGACCGGGGGACGGGCGGGACGCCCTCGCCTCACGCCACCTCCGGCAGGACGTGGTGCAGGGGGTGCGGCACGGCACCTACCCGTGCGGCGAGCGTAGGCTCGGGCATTTCCGGCGTCTCCGGTACATCGCCGACCGGCCCGGGCTCGGCCAGGTTCTCGCCCAGGAAGCGCTTGGCTTTCAGCACCTCGGCGTGGACGACGGGGAAGGGGGGGATCCGGGCGTCCCATTCGAGGAGGGTCGAGACCCCGCCGGTCAGCTCGTGGGCCAGCCGGTAGAGCTTCCAGACCGGGTCGATCACGTGGTCGTCGTGAGTGTCGATCAAGTGGGTGCCGTAGTTGCTGTGTCCGGCGAGGTGAAACTGGACGATCCGCTCGTGGGGGAGGGCGCGGATGAACTCCTCGGGGTCGAGGTCGTGGTTGAAGGTCGAGACGTAGACGTTGTTGACGTCCAGGAGGAGCCCGCAGTCGGCCTCTTCCGCCATCCTGGAGATGAACTCGTGCTCGCTCATGGTCGAGTGGGCGAAGGTGACGTAGGAGCTGGGGTTTTCGAGGACGAAGGGGCGCTCCAGGACGTCCTGAACGATCTTGACCCGCTCGACGACGTGGCGCAGCGTCTTCTCGGTGAAGGGCACGGGCAGGAGGTCGTGGCTGTTGCGGCCGAGCACCCCGGTCCAGCAGAGGTGGTCGGAGATCCAGCGCGCGCCGACCTCGCGGGCGAGGACCTTGAGCTTCCGGAGGTAGTCGAAATTCAGGGGATCGGTCGAGCCGATCGACAGCGAGACGCCGTGGAGGACGATCTCGTAGCGCTCGGCGAGCTGCTGCAGCACGTAGCGCTGCCGGCCTCCCGAGTCCATGAAGTTCTCGCTGATGACCTCGAACCAGTCGACCGCCGGCTGCTCGCCAAGGATGTGGTCGAAGTGGACGGACCGCAGGCCGACCCCGAGCCCCAGGTTGTCGTGCCCGAAGCGGCTCGGGCGCCGCGGCGAGCTCAGGCCCCGCACCCCTTGGGCGCCGGATT
>JAXDLD010000217.1:0-5957 GCA_034666805.1 Acidobacteriota bacterium | reverse complement strand
GGGGGTGGGCTAGGCGAAAGGCCCGGTCTATCCGTACAATAGGCAGACCCGAACGACGGCCTCCGCCGATTCTCGTCGCTGTACTGATGCCGATACGACACTCGACCTCGATCCTCCTCCTCGCCCTGGCCGCCGGCCTGGGGCTCTCCGCGCGCGCCAGCGCCGAGCTGGTGATCCTGACCGACGGGCAGTACTTCAAGGTGGCGAGCTACGAGGCCGACGACGACCAGGCCCATCTCACCTTCGCCAAGGGCGGCGTCATGAGCTTCCCGATCGAGCGCGTCGACCGGGTGGTGGACGACGAGGTGATCCCGCAGCCCGACCCGCCGCCTCAGGTCGCGAATCTGCAGGAGCTGGCGCCGGTCCCCGCGGTGCTGCCGCTCGCCTTCGATCCCGCCCAGCCGGTGCCGGAGGGTCCCTACGGCGGCCTGATCTACGAGGCCGCCAAGCGCCACCAGGTCAACCCGCAGATCGTCTCCGCCGTCATCCGCGCCGAGTCGGCGGGGAATGCCCGGGCGGTCTCGCACAAGGGGGCGCGGGGACTGATGCAGCTCATGCCCGCGACTGGCGAACGCTTCGGGGTGCGCCGGGATCAGCTCACCGACCCGAAGCGGAACCTGGAGGCGGGGATCACCTACCTGAAGTGGCTCATCGACCGCTTCCCCAACGACCTCCAGAAGGTCCTCGCCGCCTACAATGCCGGCGAAGGCACCGTC
Source organism: Acidobacteriota bacterium (assembly GCA_034666805.1). Taxonomy (GTDB): domain Bacteria; phylum Acidobacteriota; class Thermoanaerobaculia; order Multivoradales; family UBA5704; genus DASQPA01. The sequence goes on along the minus strand of JAXDLD010000217.1, from coordinate 5,241 downwards.
GACCGCTACAACGGCGTCCCCCCGTACCGCGAGACCCGCGACTACGTCCGCCGCATCTACACCACCCTCGGCCTGACCGTCGCCCGGCTGACCGCCGGGGGGCATTAGCCCCCAACCTTCCCGCCCGCTCTTTTTCCCTTCTCCCGGGTCATTCCGGGATAAGATGACTTTGTGAGTGAAACCCGCGACGAGCTGTCCCTTTTCGCGCCGCTCACCCTGTTCTCCTACACTCAGCAGGAGCTCACCCCTCTCTACCGGGCGACCATGCGGCTGTTCCTGGAGGCGAAGGAGCGCTACCGCATCCAGTTCCGGCCCGGCGAGGTGGCCGCCGAGCTGCCGCGGATCGGCTATCGCGGCGAGGTCGACCGCGCGGCTTTAGACCGCGCCCTCGATCAGCTCGTGAGCTGGGGGAACCTGCGGCGGAGCCACGACACCGGCCGGGTCGCTACCTTGGAGGACTTCCGGCGCCGGCACTTCTTCTACCAGATGACCGCCGCGGGGGAGGCCGCCGAGCGCGCGGTGGGCGAGGTGGTGGCGGCGCTCGCTTCGAGCGGTTCCCTGCAGCGGGTGATGCTGGGGGCGATCCTCCGCGGCCTGGGGGAGCTGGCGGCGGAGCTCCTGGGGCCGGCGCCGCGCCCGGAGCGCCTCTATGAGCTCCTGTTCAACGCCGGCGAGCAGTTCCGGGCGTTGACCGAGAACGCCGGTGTCTTCCTCGCCCGCCTGCACGAGGCCCTGGACGCCTCCGAGGTGAGCGCCCCCGCCTTCCTCCTCTACAAGCAGGCGGTCTTGGAATACCTGGAGCAGTTCGTGGCCGAGCTGGCGGAGCTGACCCCGCGCATCGCTTCGGAGGTCGGCCGGATCCAGGTGGCGGGGACGGAGCGGATGGTCGCCTTGGCCGCCCAGGCGGACCAGACCCCGACCCCGGAGGGCACCCGGGACCGCTCGGAGGAGCTGCGGCGCCGCTTCCAGGGGATGGTGGTCTGGTTCCTGGGGGACGGCCGCGAGGCGCCCACCGTCGAAGCCCTCCGCGGGGCTGCCCGGAGCGCCGTGGCGCGCATCCTGGTGGTCCTCGAACGGCTCCAGGAGAAGCGCTTTCGCCGGGTCAACCGCACCGCCGACCTGCTGCGGCTCGCGTCCTGGTTCGACGCCCTGGAAGACGGCGAGGACGGCGGCCCGCGCGCCCACCGGCTCTTCCAGGACGCCTTCGGCCTCTTCGGCGCCCGCCACCTCTCCGGCCGCCACGAGGACCCCGCGGCGGTCCCCCCCGGCGCGAGTTGGTGGGAGGCGCCGCCGGTCCCGGTGCCGCCCGCCCTGCGCTCGACCGGCCGCAACACCGCGACCGGCCGGCCGGGACAGGTGGCCGATCACGCCGAGGCGAAGCGGTTCCTCGTCGAGAGGCACCGCCGCGAGCGGGAGGCGCGGGCGGCGGCGCTCGCCCGTTTCGCCGGCCAGGGACCCGTGGCCCTGGCCGATCTCCCGCCGCTCGGCGCGGACGAGCTCGCCGCCCTCCTCACCCTGCTCGCCCGGCTCCTCGCCGTCCCGCCCGCCGGGGGAGTCCGGGAGGCCCGGAGCGCGGACGGCCTCCTGTTCCTGCGCCTCACGGAGCCTCCTCTCGGGGCGTGGGCGGTCGTGCCGGCGCGGACCGGACGCCTGACCCTGCCCGCCTATGTGATCGAGGTCGAGGACGCCACCGCCTCCTCCATCGTCACCGCGGACAGGCCGCGCGCTCTCGCGGTATCCGGGGCGCGGTGAGTGGGTTGAGCCCCGTCGAGGACCCTCGCTCCGAGGGGTCGGGTGAGGGGGACGAGCGGCTCCGCGCCGAACGGCGGCAGGCCGCCCGGCTCCTTCTCGCCTCCCCCTTCCTCGCCGACGATGGCGCGGACCCGCAGCTCTTCTCCCTCGTCCGCCGCCATGGCCGCTGGCTCCAGACCTGGTTCGCGGAGCAGATGGGCTATCGGCTGGTGCTCGACACCGAGCTCGCGCGTCTCCACAAGCGGCCCGCCCCGGGGGCGCGCCCGCGCCCCTTGAGGACCCGTTCGGGAGCCCCCTTCTCCCCGCGCCACTACGCCCTCGGCTGTCTGGTCCTCGCGGCCCTGGAGCGGATGGAGGTCCAGACCACCCTCTCCGACCTCGCCTCCCAGGCCCGGGTGCTCGCCGCCTCCGAGGAGGGGGTCCGCGACTTCGACCTCGATCGCTACGCCGAGCGGCTCGCCTTCGTGGAAGCGGTGCGCTGGCTCGTGGACCTGGGCGTCCTCCGCCTCGCCGACGGCGACGAGGCCTCCTTCGTCGAGGGGAGGGGCGACGCCCTCTATGACGTCCACGGGCGGCGGCTCACCCAGCTCCTTGCCGCGCCGATCCCGCCGGCCCTGGCCTCCGGGCCTCAGGACCTGGCCGCCGAGACCTATCCGGCGACGGACGAAGGCGCCAACCGGCGACTGCGCCATCGCCTCATGCGGCGCCTCGTCGAGGAGCCGGTGCTCTACTTCGAAGACCTGGAGCCCGCCGAGCTCGCCTATGTCACCTCGCAGCGCCACTACCTTCTCCGGCAGATCGCCGAGGCGACCGGGATGACGGTCGAGGTGCGCCGGGAGGGGCTGGCGGCCGTCGATCCCGAGGAGCGGCTCTCCGATTTCGCCTTCCCCTCCTCGGGCACCGTCTCCCACGCCGCCCTCCTCCTCGCCGAGCACCTGGCGGCGCGGGCGCGCCCTGGCGGTCGTCGCGGTGAGGCCGGTGCGGCAGTCCCCGTCGCCGATCTCGCGAGCGTCCTCGCCGACCTCATCACCCGCTACGGTCGCTTCTGGAGCCAGCGCTACCGGGAGGACGCCGGCCGGCTCCTCGCCGAGGCGCTCGAACGGCTGGAGAGGATGGGTCTCGTGGATTTGCGGCCGGAAGGGGTCGTGCCGCGGCCCGCCGTGGCACGGCTGCGGCCCGAGGAGCCGCGGGCCGCGGCCGGCGAATTGGCGGAGGCGGACGATGTCTGACGCCCTCTTCGGCCACCGCCAGCCGCCGCCGCGCCTCCCCGTCCCGCGTGCCGCCCGCTTCACCCCCCTGCGGGCCGGGATCGTCAATATCTGGCAGTATGACGAGCAGGAGCTCCGCTTCGAGCAGGGGCGGCTCCTCCTGCGGGGCGACAACGGCACCGGCAAGTCGAAGGCGCTCGAGCTCCTCCTCCCCTTCCTCTTCGACGCCGACCTCTCCCCCCAGCGCCTGGACCCCTTCGCCGGGAACGCCCGCACCATGTACTGGAACCTCCTCCAGGGCGACCGCTTCGACAATCGGGTGGGCTATGTCTGGCTGGAGCTGGGCCGGCGGCTGGAGGCAGACGAGGGGCTGGCGGACGAGGGAGAGGAAATCTGGACGATCGGCTGCGGCCTGCGCGCCGCCCGCCGCACCCAGCGGGTCGACTCCTGGTACTTCATCACCCGGCGGCGGATCGGTGCCGACCTCTCCCTCCTCTCGCCGCAGCGGGTCCCGCTCTTGAAGGACGAGCTGCGCAAGGCGATCGGCGAGGAGGGCGACCTCTACGAGACCGGGCGCGAGTACAGAGAGCGCCTCGACCACCTCTTCTTCCACCTCGGGACCGAGCGCTTCGCGGCTCTCCGCCACCTGCTCCTCCAGCTCCGCCGGCCGCAGCTCTCCCAGAAGCTCGACCCGCAGAGCCTGGGCGAGCTGCTGACCGAGAGCCTGCCGCCGCTCGACGCGGACCTGATCGGTCAGCTCTCGGAGACCTTCGAGCGGCTGGACCAGGACCAGCGGGAGCTCGCCCGGGTCGAGTCCGCGGCGCGGGAGGTCGAGGCGTTTCTCGGCGTCTACCGCGATTACGCGCGGGGGGCGGCCCGCGGCCGGGCCGCCGCGGTGCGCCAAGCGGACAGCCGGTTTCACAAGACGGCGGGCGAGGCCCGGGAGGCGGAGGCGGAGCGGGAGCGCCTGGCTGCGGAAGAGGGGGAGCTGGCCGAGCGGCGGCGAGAGGTGGAGGGGGCGGCGGCGACAGCGGGTGCCGAGCTGCGGGCGCTCGAAGCCTCGGAGGCGATGCGCTCGGCCGAGGTCCTGCGGGCCCGCCGGGAGCGGGCGGACGACCTCGGGCACCACGCGGCGGCGGCGCTCGCGGACCGCGGGGAAGCGGAGCGGGGAGAGGCCGCGGCGCGCGGCGAGGATGCGCGAGCCGCGGCCGAGGCCCGGGAGGCCGAGGAGGAGCGGCAGGGGCAGGACCGCGCGGCGACGACCGCGGCAGAGGAGGCCGGCCTCGCGGCGGCGCACTCCGCGGCCGTCGAGTCGCTGGCCGAGGCCCCCTCGCAGGCCGAAGCGACGGCCCGAGCGGTGATCGAACGGGGCCGGCGGGGAGCGGCCGAGCTGCGGGACCTCACCGCCGGGCGGGACCGCGCCCGGGAGGGCTACGAACGGGCCGAGGACCGGCGTGCCGGGGCCGACGCCCGCTGGCAGCAGGCGGCGGCACGGACGGCGGCGGCGCGCCGGGACGCGGAGCGGGCGGCCGGCGAGCTGGAAGGGGCCCTCGCGGCCTGGCGCGGGGATCTCCGGGAGCTGGCGCTCGACGAACCGGGCTTCGCCGCCCTCCGGGATGCGGCCCTCGCCGCGCGCCCACCCTCGGGAGAGGCAGCAACGGCCTCCGGGTTCCTCGCGCGCCTGGCAGAACCGCAGGCGGATGGGCGGCTGCGGGAGATCCGCGACGCCGAGAGGGAGGCCGGCCGGCTCGCCGGGGAGCGGCGCGAGACGGCCGAGGAGCGCGAGAGAGTGGCGGCCGCCCGCGACCTGGGACCGGAACCGCCGCGCACCCGAGAGGCGGAGGACCGACCGACCCGGCCGGGGGCGCCGCTCTACCTTCTCTGCGACTTCGCCGAGTCTCTCAGCGAGGCGGAGCGGGCGGGCCTGGAAGCCGCCCTCGAAGCCGCCGGCCTCCTCGACGCCTGGGTGACTCCAAGCGGCCAGCTCCTCGCCCCCGGTACCCTGGACACCGTCCTCCTCCCGACCCCGCGCGCCCCGTCCGAAGCTTCCGGGACGCTCGCCGACCTACTGGTTCCGACCCCGGCGCACGGTGTGGAGCGGGAGGTGATCGCGGCGGTCCTCCGCTCCCTCGACCTGGACGGGGCGGACCGGGAGAGCGCCTCCCCCTGGGTGAGCCGGGACGGCAGCTGGCGCCTCGGGCCGCTCCAGGGTGCCTGGCAAAAGCCGACGCCGGAGCACGTGGGGGCCACTGCCCGGGAGGCGGCGCGGCGCCGCCGGCTG
>JAXDLD010000216.1:0-6256 GCA_034666805.1 Acidobacteriota bacterium | reverse complement strand
GCGGAGGTCCTGTGAGCAGGGCGGCAGGAGCGTGCACTCGGAGACGAAGGCCCCCAGGTCCGGGTGCTCCTCGACCATTCGCCGGCCGACCGCGATCAAGTCCGCCGCGAGCTGCGGCCGCAGGCGGTCCGGGATCTCCTTGGTGCGGAGGAACTCGTGCCAGGCTTCCGAGCCGGCCACTCCGCCGACCGCGATCGGCACCCCGTCCAAACCGCAGGCGTGGATCACCTCCGGGGTGACCGCCTCGGGGTGGAAGGCGAGGATCCCCAGCCGCCGCGCCGGCATCAACCGGTGGATCTCGGGGGCGAAGAGGAGGGCCGAGGTGACGACCGGGACCGGGACCGCCGCGGCGAGCCGCTCCTGGAGGAGGACCATGAGGCCGTTGCAGTTCTCGGTCAGGGCGTCGACCCCCTCGGCCGCGAGCTCCTTCGCCGCGGCTTCGTAGAGCGGCGCCATGGCCTCGACCGCCTCGCGGTCCGCTGGCGGCCGGGAGCCGGCCACGACCCGGTAGCGGACGGGGTAGGGGAATGTCGCCGGCGAGGCGAGGCAGCCCGGCACCTGGGCCATCCGCCCCTCCAGGAGGAGGATGCCGAGCCGCGGGCGCCCGGGCATCGCGCTCACGCGGCGACCTCGGCCGCGTCTCCTGCGAGCGCCGCCGCCGGCCGGTAGTGGCCGCTCATGGCGACGTCCAGGAGGGTCAGGATGTCGTAGACCGGCAGCCCGAAGGTCTCGCGGACCGCTTCGAGGCAGACCGGGAGCATCGTGCATTCGGAGACGAAGCCGGCGATGTCGGGGTGCTCGGCGAGCATCCCGCGGACCACCGCGAGGAGGTCCGCGACCAGCCGCGCCCGGAGCTCCGGCGGCACCTCCTTGGTCTTCAGGAACTCCCGCCAGGCCTCCGACTCTCCCACCCCGCCCAGGGCGATCGGGATCTCCTCGCTGCTCCACCCCGAGGCGTTGTAGTTGCGCTCGGAAACCGCCGAGGTGAAGAAGGTGAGGATGCCGATCCGCTTGCCGCCGACCATCCGCGAAAGGGTGGGCACCATGAGGAGGCCCGAGGTGACGACCGGCACCTTGACCGCCGCCGCCAGCTCCTTCTGCATGAGGGCGATCAGGCCGCAGTTGGCGGTGATCGCCCCCACCCCCTCCTTCTCGAGCTCGCGCGCGGCGTCGAGATAGAGGGGGAGCATGGCCCAGGCCTCCTCGGCGGAGAGCGGCGTGCAGGAGCCGCGCACGACCTTGCGGAGGACCGGGTAGGGGAAGGTGGCGGGGGAGGCCATGCAGCCGGGAACCACCGACATCTTGCCTTCGAGCATGAGGATCCCTAGGGCGGGACGATCCGTTTCCATCTCACGCCTCCTTGGTCGAGAGAGCCTGGCGCGCCGTGGCGGCGACTCCCTCGGCGTCCAGGCCGTAGCGGTGCAGGTGGGCCGCATAGGGGCCGACCTGCTCGCAGTAGGCGTCGGGGATGCCGAGGATCTTGACCCACGCCGGGTGCTCCTCGGCGATGGCCTCGGCGACCGCGCCGCCGAGCCCTCCGAAGACGGTGTGCTCTTCGAGCGTAATGAGGAGACCGGTCTCGCGCGCGGCCCGCCCGAGGAGCTCCCGGTCGATCGGCTTGATGGTGTGGAGGTCGATCACCCGCGCCGAGATGCCGTCCTTCGCCAGGAGATCCGCCGCCTTCTTCGCCTCGGCGACCATGGTGAGGCCGGAGGCGACCAGGGTGAGGTCGTCGCCGTCGCGCAGCACGTTCCCCTTGCCGATGGTGAAGGGGCAGTCCTCGCCGTAGACCTGCTCCGTGACGTCGACCGCCAGCCGGATGTAGACCGGCCCCGGGTGGAAACCGGCGGCGAGCGTCGCCCAGTAGGCGGCGACCGCGTCGGCCGGCGCGATCACCGTCATGTTGGGGAAGGCCCGGGCGATCGCGATGTCCTCGATCGAGTGGTGGGTCGGCCCCGAGAAGCCCGCCTGGAGGCCGGCGAAGGTGCCGAAGATCTTGGCGTTGGCGTTGTGATAGCAGAGGTCGAGCCGCACCTGCTCGCAGGCGCGCATCAGGGCGAAAGAGGCGAAGGTGTTGATGAGCGGGATCTTGCCGCGGAGGGCGAGCCCCGCCGCGGCGCCCACGAGGCTCGCCTCGGCGATGCCGAAATCCAGGTAACGGTCGCGGAACTCGTCGCGGAAGGCGAAGCCGCCGAAGTCGCCCAGGTCCGCTTCGAGCGAGAAGAAGCGCTCGTCCCGCCGGGCGAGCTCCAACTGCGCCAGGCGGCAGGTCTCGACCGCCGAGAGGCCGTATTTCGCGATCCACTCGTGGCTGCCGACGCGGAGCTCGGTCGCCGCCGTCGTCGCGGTCGCCGGTGTCGCCGCCAGAGTCATGAGCGGCCTCCCCGGGCCGGCGCGGCGGCGGCCAGGTCGGCGAGCGCCTGCTCGCGCTGCTCGCCCGAGAGCTTGCCGTAGTGCCAGGCGTTCTTGTGCTCGGCGAAGGAGACCCCCTTGCCCTTGACCGTGTGGGCGAGGACGAGTGAGGGCCGGCCGGGGGTGAACGGCACCTTGTGGAGGACGCCCGAGAGCGCTTCCACGTCATGGCCGTCGACCTCCGTCACCGCCCAGTTGAAGGCGCGCCACTTGTCGGCGAAGGGCTCGAGCGCCATGATCTCCTCGGTCGGCCCATCCTCCTGGACACCGTTCCTGTCGACGATCGCCACCAGGTTGTCGAGCTTGTAGTGGGCCGCCGCCATCGCCGCCTCCCAGACCGACCCCTCCTGGCACTCGCCGTCACCCAGGACGACGAAGACCCGGTAAGAGGAGTTGTCGTGCTTCCCGGCCAACGCGAGCCCGTTGCCGACCGCGAGGCCGTGGCCGAGCGAGCCGGTCGCGAGCTCGACCCCGGGGATGCTCTTCAACGAATGCCCGGCCAGGCGGCTCCCCATCTGCTTGTAGGTCTTGAGCTCCTCGACCGGGAAGAAGCCGCGCTCGGCGAGCGCCCCGTAGAGGGCCGCCGAGGCGTGCCCCTTGCTGAAGATCAGGTAGTCCCGCCCCTCCATCTTGGGGCGTAGGGGATCGACATTCAGGATGCCGTCGAAGAAGAGGACGGTGAGGATTTCGATCGCCGACATGGAGCCGCCGACGTGGGCTCCCGCCGAGTCGGCGGCCATGTGGACGACGTGGTGCCGCAGCCGGTGGGCGATCTCGCGCAGGTCGTCGAACCGGGATTCGGCCGCGCGCGGGGAGCTCTCGTTCAGGACCAAAGGGGACCTCCTTGAAGCGCTTCGGGGAAAAGGGTCACCAGAGCCTCGCCGCCTGCTCCCAGGGCTCCTGGTAGTCGAGGCCGCGAGCGTAGTCGACGAGCTCGTCCCTGTGCGCGAAAACCTTGTGGAAGGCGGCGAGGTAGAGATCGAGGTTCGCCCGCTCGAGGAAGCTCGCCATGCACAGGCGATGGCCGACCAAGAGCGAGCTGCGGATGACGTCCAAGGTCTGCGGGTAGTCTTCCACCCGGTAGGGGACCTCGCGGCTGGTGTGGCCGCACGACCAGGGGCAGCCCTTGCCGTAGCCCACCCGCTGCTGGAAGAGGAGCTGGCCGGGGATCGGCCGGTTCTGGTACTCGATGAGCGGCACCCCCTCGGCCTCCATCAAGTCCTGGAGCGCCTTCCGGAGGCGCCCGGCCGGGACGTCCAGGCCCGCGGTCTCCGGGTCGATCCGGAACCGGAAGTGGTGGTAGACGTGGGTGCGTCCCTCCGGCACCCGGGGCGGCACGAGGCCGGGGATGTCCCGCATTCCGGCCGCCAGGTACTCCGCCCCCTCCTGCACTCTCGCCGTGTAGTCGTCCAGGCGCCGGAGCTGCGAGAGGGTGAAGGCGGCGAGGATCGAGCTGAAGCGGTAGTTCCAGCCCATGGTGATGGCGTTGTACTCCCGCTCCTCGTCGGGGCGGACCCGCTCGCCGAACATCTTGATCATGTCGGCGCGGTCCCTGAGCTCCGGGTCGTCGGTCGTGAAGAGCCCTCCTTCGCCCGCGGTCGGCAGGTTCTTCCCCGCCATGATGCTGTAGGCGCTCATGTCCCCCAGGGATCCCGCCTTCTTCCCATGGTAGAAGGCGCCCGGGGCCTGGCAGGTGTCCTCGATGACCCGGATCCCACGCCGCCGGGCGATCTCTAGGATCGGGTCCATGTCGGCCGGCAGGCCGTGGAGGTGGACGACGACCACCGCCTTCGTCCGCTCGCTGATCTTCTCCTCCAGCTTCGACGGGTCGAGGGTGAAGGTCGTGGGATCGACGTCGACGAAGACCGGAATCCCCTGGTGGTGGATGACCGCCGAGGCCGAGGCGAGGAAGGTCAGGGCCGGGACGATCACCTCGTCGCCGGGCTCCACCCCGGACGCCGCCACCGCCGCGTGGAGGGCGGCGGTGCCGCTGTTGACCGCGATGCAGTAGCGGCTGCCGATGTACTCGGCCCAGGCGCTCTCGAGCGCCGGCACCGCCTCGTTGTTGATCCACGAGAGCTTGCCGGTGCGCAGGGTGTCGACCACCGCCTGGATGTCCTCCTCGGCGATCAGGGGCCAGCGCTCCTCGATCGCCCCGGGGGGGACGACCGGGGCGCCGCCGCGAAGGGCGAGCGCGGACGTTGCCTCAACCGATGACATAGAGCCGCCTTTCGACCTCGGTGTTGGTCAGCACCTCGCGGCCGTTCTCGGTGACGACGACGGTGTCGGAGAAGCCGACATGGCCGTTCATCTCGGGGATGATGAGCGAGGGGACGAGGTGGAAGACCATGTTGGGGACGAGCACCGTGGGATCGCCGGGGTGGAGGTTCATGATGTGGCTCTCGTTCCAGCCCGGAGGATAGCAGACGCCGATCGAGTAGCCGGTCTCGTGAGTGTAGTCCGAGAAGCCGGCGCCCAGGATGGTGTTCCGGCAGGCGGCGTCCACCTCGCCCGAGGTGACCCCCGGGCGGATGGTGTCGATCGCCTTCGCGATGCCTTCGAGGATGATGTCGGCGGTCCTCTCGACCACGTCCGGCGGCTTGCCGAGGAAACAGGTGCGCATCATCGCCGCGCTGTAGCGGCGGATGCAGCCCGAGTGTTCGAGGAAGATGATGTCGCCGTCGCGCAGCACCCGTCCCTCCCAGGTGCCATGCGGCAGCCCCGAGCGCTCGCCGGAGACGACGTACGGCGGGCTCCCGGGATACTCGCTGCCGTTCTGGATGGTGGCGCGGTAGACCTCGGCCGCGAGGTCGTTCTCGGTCTTGCCCGGGGCGATGGCGCCGATCGCCGCCTTCATCCCCTCCATGGCCGCCTTGGCCCCGTGGCGGATGTAGGCGATCTCGGCGTCCGTCTTGACCAGCCGGACCTGCTCGACGACGCCGCTGCCGTCCACCCAGCGCGCCCTGGGGAGGAGCTGGGTGAGCTGGCGGTAGGTGCGGATGGGGAAGAAGAAGCCGCTCTCCTCGAGGGCTAAGACCTTGTCCTCGAGCCCCATCTCGGCGACCGCCCGGCGGGTGACCTCGACCGGGTCCTCGATCACCGAGTACGTCCGGTAGCCTTCCATCCACGAGCGGCGGATGACGTTGATCTTCTCTTCCAGATAGGTGACGAAGAGCGGCTCGCCCTCGACCGGCAGGATGAGCGTCTGGTACATGTAATAGCCGGTCGAGGTGAAACCGGTCAGATAGTAGATGTTCTCCGGGATGCTGATCAGGCAGGCGTCGATCCCGCGCGCCGCGAGCCCCGTGCGCACCTGATCGAGGCGGCTCTTGTATTCGGCGAGGGGGAAGGGGAGGTTCGGATTCTCACGCATCTTAAGGGAGGTCTCCTCAGGGGGTCGATGGATGGGGACGGCTGAATTCGTAGGCGTTCGTCCGGGGGCCCTCGCGGCGGACGAAGCGACCGTCCACCCACTCCCACACCCAACCGGAGAGCTTGCGGCCGCCGTAGGGCGCGTGCAGGTTGCGGCCGTAGTAGGAAATCCAGATCTCGTCGCGGAACACCTGGCCGTGGCTCCGGGCGAGGCTCGCCGCGTCCTCGTCGGTCCCGCCGTAGAGGCTGGCGGTCAGGCCGTAGCGGCAGTCGGCGGCGAGCCGCAACGCTTCCGAGGCGTCCGCCACTTTCTGGATGGGGAGGATCGGGCCGAAGGTCTCATCCTGGAGGATCGCCATCTCCGGCCTTGCCCCCACGAGCACGGTCGGTTCTACGTAGGTGACCGGGGTTCCGTCGCGGAGCTGGCCGGCGGTGAGGTTGCCGCCGGCGACCACCCGGGCCCCCGCCGCCT
>JAXDLD010000215.1:0-6132 GCA_034666805.1 Acidobacteriota bacterium | reverse complement strand
CCCTCCTCGTCCGGATCGCCCTCCTCTTCCTCCCCGGCCGCCCGGGGCTCGCCCTGGCGGCGGCCGTCCCCTGGGCGCTCGCCCCGCAGCTCCTCTTCAACCTGGCGACGATCAACAACGACGCCGTGGTCACGACCCTGGCGAGCGCGGCCCTCCTCGCCCTCGCCACCCTTCTCGGACGTCCAGAGGAGAGCCCGACTCCGGGGTTTTCGGCCTTCGCGGGAGGAGCCGCTGCCGGCCTCGCCCCCTTCGCCAAGGCTTCAGGGCTCGCCCTCGCCGCCCCGATCCTCCTCGCCGCGGTTCTCCTGGCGCGCCAGGGCCGGCGGCGCGAGGCGGTGCGGCTCCTCGCCCCCTACGTCGGCCTGCTCGTCCTCTGGATCGGGTTCGAGCTCTTCCACTTCGGCACCCTCTGGCCCTCCCCCTCGCCCGTCTCCGCCAGCCCTCGCCAGTCCCTGCCGCTCCTCCTCCACCCGCGTTGGATCGCCTCCCTCTGGGTGAGCTTCTGGGCCAAGTTCGGCTGGCTCAACCTCCCTCTCCCGCCGCCGCTCTATCTGCTCTTCCTGCCGCCGTCGCTCCTCGCCGCCCGCGGACTGGCCCGCGCCCTGCGCCGCCCCACGCCGGCCGCCGCCACTTTGGCCACCGCACTGGGCGCCGGAATGGTCCTCGTCGTCGGCTTTCTGATCGTGGGAGACTGGCAGCTCCAGGGGCGCTACCTCTTCCCCACCCTCGGGGCGCTCTCCGGGCTCTCGGCGCTCGGCCTTTCCACCCTCCCACGCTGGGCGGCTCCTGTTCTCATCGGCTTCGCCGTGATCGCCGCTCTGGCCGGCATCGTCTTCCTCCAGGCGAGCTATCGCTGATCCAGGCGCTGGAAGCGGGTGAAGTCGCCCAGGCGGCCCTCTGCCAGAAGCGCCGGGTAGAGGCGGGGGATCGCCTCGGAGCCGGGCCCGCTCACCCGCCGCTCCCAGAGCTCCAGAAGCCGCCGGTCGGAGCCCGCCGGCCGCCAGGCGAGGAAGGCCGGGAGGGCAGGGTCGCCGGGGGTCGTGTGGTGACGGGCGAGGAGGCAGCCGACGACACCACTGGTCACCGCCGCCGCCTCCTCCTCACCAACTACCTCCGCCAGGAGCCCGGCGAGCGGCCGCGGGTGGCCGAGGTTGATCATCGCCACGACGAAAGCGAGACCGGCCAGGGCGTCGAGCCGGTTCGCTGCCGGCGGCTCCCGGCGGCAGCGCCCGAGAGTGCGCGCCAGGCTGCCGGGGAGGAGGTCGACGGATCGGAAGTAGAGGGCGCGGCCGACGCCGTGCCAGAAGCCCGCGGCCCGTTCGGGGGCGATCCGTCGCAGACCGGCGTCGAGCGCGGCGATCAGGCGCGGCCGGAACACCCGCGCAAACAGCCCGAGCGCCTCGCTCGCCACCGGCAGGTAGGCCGGCCGCGAGCTCGCCGCGCAAAGGTCGAGGAACTCGGTGAGCGCCGCCTGGGTCGCCGCCGCCGGGCTGCCCGCGTGGAGAGGAGGGAGCAGACAGGAGGCGAACCCCAGGCCCATCCCGGAATGGAGGAGGATGAGGCTCGACTCCGGCAGCTCCGCGGCCTCCCCCGTCGTCAGGAGACCGCGCGGCGCGGCCCCCTCCTTGAAAGCGGCGCGGGCGCGGCCGAAGGCGATCCCCTCGAGCTCGAAGATGGCCCGGGCCGGCTCGGCCCGGAGGGCCACGGCGACCCGCTCGAGGAGAGGGAGGTCCGCGGACCGCCGGCCGCCGCTCGACCGGACCCACCAGTAGGCCCAGGCCTTGTTCCGCAGCTCGCGGAAGCTCACGGCCGACCCTGCCCGCCGGCCAGCACCGCCCGGGCCGCCTGCTGGGCGGAGACGAGGACCGGGGTGATGCCGCCCCCCGGCCGCGTCCAATGGCCGACGAGGTGAAGGTTCTCGATCCCGCTCTCGATCCCCGGGCGGAGCGCCCCGAGCTGGTCGGGCGACATCTCCCAGCCCAGCATGGCGCCCTGGAAGTTGCGGGTAAAGCGGTGGGAGGTCAGGGCCGAGGCGCTCGTCTTGACGACGATCCGCGCCCCGATCCCCGGCACGACCCGGTCGAGGCTGCCCAGGAGGAAAGCCTCGACCTCGCGCTTGTGCACGGCCCAGTCCGCGATCCCCGCGTAGTCGATCTCCTGCACCTTCTGGAGGATGACGACCTGCCCTCCCGGGGGCGCCATGGCCGGCTCGTAGAGGGTGGGCGAGAAGATCTTGAAGCGCAGGGCGTCCGTCCCCACCCGGTCCATCTCCCAGGAGTCCCAGTAGTAGCCCTGGGCCTCGTGGAGGACCGAGTCGGGCACGCCGCGGAGCCCCAGGTGGGTGAGGAAGCAGGGGTAGGTCGGGCGCAGCGCGCGGAGGCCGGGGAGGAGATCCCCGGGCAGGTGCTCCTCCCCCACCAGCTCGCTTAAAGTCAGGAGGAGGTCGGCGTTCGACAGCACGGCCCCGGCGGCGACCCGCGTCGGGAGCACCGTCTGGCCGAGGTGGACGTCGATCGAGACCCCGCGCGCCGTGCCGTCCACGACCTCGATCTTGCGGACGGGCGAGCGCATGAGGATGTGCCCGCCGCGCTCCGCGAAGCAGCGGGCGAGGTCGTCGGTGAAGGCCTGCGAGCCCCCCTTGGGATAGTAGTTGCCGAGAAAGTAGGAGAGCCGCAGCATGGAATCGAAGACGAAGGAGGTGCGCCCGGGGGGCGAGCCCCAGTGCGGGCAGTCGGCGGTCAGGAGCAGCTTGAGCTTGGGATCGCCGAATGTGCGGTCGAGGACCTCCCGCACGGTCAGGGGGAGGAGCGGCGCCAGCCGCTCGACCTCCCGCCCGCGGAAGTAGTGGAGGAGTCCGAGGAAGTATGCCTCGCGCGCCTGGGCGAAGAAGCCGTCGAGCGCCGCCGCCTCCGCGGGGAACTCGGCCTTGAGAAGTGTGAGGTAGGTGTCGAAGTCGGCGGGGACGGCGAAACGGGTGCCGTCGGGGAAGTGGAAGGTGTCGACCGGGTCCATCTTCACCCAGCCGGTCTCGACCCCAATCTCGGCTAAGAGCCGGCCGGAGATCGTCTCCGGATTACCGAGGAGGGGGTAGAAGTGGGTGGCGGCGTCAAAGGTGTAGCCGGCGCGGCGGAAGGTCGAGCAGTAGCCGCCGGCCATGTAGTGCTGCTCGACCAGGAGGACCGAGAGCCCCGCCTTGACGAGGAGGTTGGCGGCGATCAGCCCGCCGACGCCGGCCCCGATCACCACCGCGTCGTAGGCGGCGTCGGGCGGCCGGCGAAGCCGGCGGAAGGTGGGATTCACGGTTCGCTACCCGCCACCATCCGCCGCTACCCGCCACCGGCCGATACCGCCGGCCGGTTGCGGCCGTAGGTCTCGTGGGCGGCCACGTGCTCGCCGGAGGCGATCGCCGCCCCCATCGAGAGCTCGCCGGCGAGGAGCATGGCGGCGGCGATCTCGGCGAGCTTCGGCGCGCCGCCCGTCCCGAAGCAGCCGAGCATCTCCAGGCACTCGCGGCTGGTGCCCAAGGCGGTGCCGCCCCCCACCGTGGCCACGGTGAGCGCCGGCAGGGTGACGCTGGCGTCCAAGTCCCCCTCCTCCGTCACCGCGAAGCTCGTGATTCCCACCGCCGAGTTGGCGACGTTCGCCACGTCCTGGCCGCAGGCGATGAAGAGGGCGGCCAAGCCGTTGGCGTACTGGCCGCTGTAGCCGATCGAGCCCGCTTCCAGGTGGCCGAGGACGGTCTGGCGCCACATCTCGGCCAAGGCGCGCGGGGTGACGTGGAGATAGGACTCAAGGACGGCCCTGGGGACGAGCGCCCCGGCCGAGACCCGCTTCCCCTTGCCGCCCGAGAAGAGGGCGCCGCTCGCCCGCTTCTCCGAATCGTAGCCGGAGAAGATTTTGTAGCGCCGGGCCCGGGTGTGGGCGACGATCCAGCGGCAGGCCTGGTCCGTCGCCTTGGCGGCCAGGTTCATCCCCTGGGCATCGCCGGTGTGGTAGCGGAAGTCGACGATCACCTCCCGCCCCAGGGGGTGGCATTCGAGGCGCAGGAGCTTGCCATGCCGGGTGGTCGACTCGGCCTCGGCGCGGATGGCGTCGAAGCTCGCCAGCACCTCGCGGGCGAAGTCCCGGGCCTCGGCGACGTCCGCCAGCTCGAAGATCGGCGCCACCCGGTTCTCGTCCGTCCAGATCCGCACCTGGGCCCCGCCGGCACGGCTGAGCGCCACCATGCCGCGCTCGTAGGAGCGGACGAGCGCCCCCTCGGTCGTCGCCAGGGGGACGTAGAACTCGCCTCGGGCATGCTCGCCCTCGACTTTGAGCGGCCCGGCGACGCCGAGCGGCATCTGCACGGCACCGATCAGGTTTTCGACGTTCCCCCGCATCCGCTCGCCGTCTTCCGTGTAGCCGCCGACGTGGGGCAGGAGCGCCCCGGTCCGCTCTTCCACCCAGCGCCGGCGTTGGTCGATCCCCTCCCGGGTATAGGCGTCCGCTCCCAGCCGGGGAACGAGGCTCATCCCGCCTCCGGCCGGGCGAGGATCAGGGCGGCGTGCTGGCCGTCCAGCCCCATGGCGTTGACGAGGGCCACCCGCACCGTAACCTCGGAGCTCCCGGCGCGGACGGCGAGGGGAAAGCCCTCGTCCCCGCGCTCGAATCCGGCCGCCCCGGGGAGACGCCCGTCGGTCAAAGTCTCCAGGAGGTCGATCACCTGGAAGGCCCCGGCGGCGCCCAGGGCCTCGCCCAGGAGCCCACGGATCGCGGAGACGGGGAGCGTCGCCGCCCGGCCGGGGAGGGCGGCGGCGATCCCGGCCGCCTCGGCGGCGTCGCCGCGCGGGCTGCCGTTGGCGGCGGCGGAGAGGGCGTCGACCTCCTCCGGCCGGACTCCGGCGTCCGCCAGGGCGGCGGTGACGGCTCGCCCCACCGCCCGCGCCGACCGCGCCGGATCGGCCCCCCGGGAGCTGTCGAAGGCGGCGCCATGGCCGCGCACCTCGGCCAGGACCCGGGCGCCGCGCGCCGCCGCCGACTCCGCCTCTTCGAGCATCACCAGCGCCGCCCCCTCCGCCAGGGCGAAGCCGCGGCGCCGGGCGTCGAAGGGCAGGGGGCGGTCGTCGCCAGGGCAGAGATAGCCGGCGCGGGCGAAGCCCAGGAGGGTCTCGAAGCAGAGCTCGTCCGTCCCGCCGGCCAGGAGAGCGTCGGCGCGGCCGGAGCGGATCAGGTCGGCGGCGTTGGCGATGGCCTGGAGCCCGGAGGCGGCGCTCCCGGCGACCGTCGTGTTGACGCCGCGGAGGTCGTGCCAGATCGCGGTCTGGCCGGCGGCGGCGTTGATCACCGTGTTGGCGAAGTCGAGCGGGCTGACGTAGGAGGGGCCGCGGGTCAGGCCCCGGCGGTCGAACTCGGCGATCGTCCGGATGCCGGAGAACATGGTGCCGAGGACGAGCCCCACCTCGCGCTCGGCGCGGAGCTGGCGCGAGAAGCCGGCGGCGTCCAGAGCCCGCTGGGCGGCCGAGGTGACGATCCGGCTGATCCGGTCCAGAGGCCGCAGGTTTCCCTCCCCGAGGTAGCCGGTGGCGTCGAAGGCGGGGAGCTGGCCGGCCGACATCGAAGGCAGGCCGTCGGTGGGAAAGAGGGTGACGGGGGTGATCCCGCTCCGCCCGGCGAGGAGCGAAAGGTGGAGGTCCGCGCCCGAATCCCCCAGGGGGGAGAGGACGCCGGCACCGGTGACGACGACTCTTCGCTCCATCTTCCTCACCCGATTACCCCGCGCACTTCTTGAAGATCACCGAGGCGTTGTTGCCGCCGAAGGCGTAGGCGTTGTTCATCGCCACCTTGACAGTGATCTCGCGCGCCACGTTGGGCACGCAGTCCAGGTCGCACTCCGGGTCGGGCTCCAGGAGGTTCATGGTCGGCGGGATGCGATCCTCGTGGACGGCCAGAGAGCAGACCGCCGCCTCGATCGCCGACGCCGCGCCCATGGTGTGTCCGAGCATCGACTTGATCGAGGAGATCGGCACCCGCCGCGACCTTGCCCCAAAGACCCGCTTGACGGCGATGCTCTCCAGCCGGTCGTTGGTCGGAGTGCCGGTGCCGTGGGCGCTGACGTAGGAGACGTCCTCAGCGTTGAGGCCGCTCTCCGCCAAG
>JAXDLD010000214.1:0-4183 GCA_034666805.1 Acidobacteriota bacterium | reverse complement strand
ATGGAACGCTTGAGTACCTCGGGCGCACCGACCATCAGGTGAAGGTGCGGGGCTTCCGGATCGAGCTGAGTGAGATGGAGACGGCTCTGGAGAGCCATCCGGCGGTGGCGCGGGCGGTGGTGATGGCTCGGGAGGAGCGGCTGGTGGCCTACCTGGTGGCTCGGGAGAGCGCGCCCTCGATCACGGAGCTGCGCTCGTGGTTGGGAAGCCGGCTGCCGGACTACATGGTGCCTTCGGCCTGGGTGGTGCTTGAATCGCTGCCGCTGACGCCCAACGGCAAGGTGGATCGCAAGGCCCTGCCGGCGCCGGAGGGGGGCCGGCAGGTGAGGGCGCCCTTCGTCGCCCCGCGCGGAGCTCTGGAGGAGCTGATCTCCGGCATCTGGTCGGAGGTGCTGGGAATCGAGCGAGTAGGAGTGCACGACAACTTCTTCGAGCTGGGGGGACACTCGTTGCTGGCCACCCAGGCGGTCTCCCGACTCGGAGAGGCACTCGAGATCGAGGTGCCGCTGCGCCGGATGTTCGAGGTACCGACGGTGGCGCGTCTCGCCGAGGCGCTCCTGCTGGATTCATCCCACGACCTGGAACAGGCCGCGCGTCTGGTGCTCGACCTGTTTCAGCTCTCGGATGGAGAAGTGGAGGCCCTGCTCGCCGACAAGCTGGACGCCGGCCCGGCCGGACCGTTCGAGGGGGTCTCTTGAGCTCGGACGGCCGGACGTTCAAGCTGTCGAACCGGCGGCTCGAGCTGTTGAAGGCTCTGCGCCGCGAGCAGGGCCTCGCCTCGGCGCGAGAAGAGCGAATCCCGCGACGTCCGCCGGCCGAGGCCTACCCGCTCTCGTTTAGCCAGCAGCGTCTCTGGCTCCTCGATCGCCTGCAACCCGGGAGCCCAGCTTACAACATGCCGACGGCGCTCCGGCTGCGGGGCAAGCTCGACGTGAGAGCCCTCGAGCGGAGTCTCTCCGCTCTTGAAGCCCGTCACGGATCGTTGCGCACGACCTTCGCGACTTCCGGAGAGGACGACGGCGAGCCCCTCCAGCGGGTCTCTCCGCCAGCCTCGATCGTCCTGCCGCGGATCGACCTCGACGGCCTGCCCGAGCCGAGGCGCGAAACCCTGGCCCTGCGGCTCGCGGGCGACGAGGCGAGGCGCCCGTTCGATTTAGCAGAGGGCCCGCTCGCGCGCATCGTCCTGTTGCGGCTCGGTCCCGAAGATCACGTGATGACCGCAACCCTGCACCACATCGTCACCGACGGCTGGTCGATGGAGATCTTCACCCGCGATTTAGCGGCGCTCTATTCCGCGGCGTTCGACCAGAAGGCTAAACCGGCGCTTCCGGAGCTGCCGATCCAATACACGGACTTCGCCTGCTGGCAGCGCGATTGGGCGGCGAGCGGCGGCCTGGACCGCCAACTCGACTACTGGAAGGAACGGCTGGCGGGCGCGCCCTCGCGGATGGACCTCCCGACCGACCGGCCACAATCGCCAGTGCCGAGCTTCCGGGGCGGCACGGCCGCGGTTACCCTCTCGCGCGAGGTGAGCGACGGCCTGAGCGATCGGGGCCAGGACGAGGGAGCGACCCCGTTCATGGCCCTCTTCGCTCTTTTCGCCACGCTTCTCCAGGCCCACGCCGGCCAGGAAGACCTCCTGATCGGAACCCCGATCGCCGGCCGGAACCGGCCGGAGCTGGAAGGGCTGATCGGTTTTTTCGCCAACACCCTCGTGCTGCGGGCCGACCTCAGGGGAGACCCACCGTTTCGGGAACTGCTGTCGCGGGTGCGCGACACCACGCTCGGCGCCTACGCTCACCAGGATCTTCCCTTCGAGCGGCTGGTCGAAGAGATGCAGCCGGAGAGGAGCATCGGGCATACTCCGCTGTTCGAGGCGATGCTCGTGCTGCAGCAGGCTGCCGCTCAGGATGCAATGGCGGACTTGCACGGCCTGAGCCTCGCCGCCATGCCGGCCGCCACCCAGATGGCTCGCCTCAACCTGGCCGTGAACGCGATCCAGGGCGAACGCGGTATCCGGCTCATCGCGGAGTACCGCGCCGACCTGTTCGACGCGGTGACGATCCGGCGCCTGCTGGCGCGATTCGCGAGCCTGGCCGCGGCGGCGACCGCGGGGCCGGAGCGGCGGCTTTCCGAGCTGCCGCTGCTCACTCCGAACGAGCGTCATCAGGTGCTCGCCGAGTGGAACGATTGGAATTTGGGGGCGGCGGAGCCGTCCCCCGATCCGCTCCTGCACCATATCTTCGAAGCACGGGTGGCACTGGAGCCGGACCGGGTGGCACTGGTCTGTGGCGACGAGCAGCGGAGCTATGGCGAGCTTGCCGGGCAGGCGAACCGTCTTGCCTGTCGGCTGCGGGCTCTCGGCGTCGGTCCGGAGGTGACGGTCGGCCTCGCCATGCAGCGCTCGGTCGAGCGGATCGTGGCCATCCTCGCCGTGCTCAAGGCGGGAGGGGCATACCTGCCGCTCGATCCCGAATGGCCCGTCGAACGCCTGGCCTTCGTGCTGGCCGATGCCAAGGTACCGTTGCTCCTGGTTGACGAGCGGGTGGCCACGGTTCTCGCCGTGGCGTCGGGGATCGGTACGCGGGTTCTCCACCTCGGCGCGGCACGGGAGACCCTGGCTGTGGAGGGTGATCGGAACCCTCCCGGCGGAGCGGCGCCGGACGATCTGGCCTACGTCATCTACACCTCTGGCTCGACCGGCAGGCCCAAGGGGGTGATGGTCTCCCATCGCGCGGTGTGCGGCACCCTGATGTGGCGGCTCTCCCGCTTTTCGCTGACCGCCGAGGACTGCATTCTCCAGAACATCGCCTTCACCTTCGATCCCTCGATCTGGCAGATCTTCGGCGCCCTGCTCGCCGGCTCTCGCCTGGTGCTGGTCCCGCCCGGCGGCCATCAGGATTTCGCGGGGTTGGTGCGCGCGATCGCTCTCGAGCAGGTGACCATCACCGACCTCGCGCCGTCGATGCTCGCGGTCTTCCTGGAGCAGGAGGACCTGGCGAGCTGCCGGAGCCTGCGTCTGCTTTTCGCCGGCGGAGAGGCGCTCTCGCCGGAGCTCGCGGCACGCTTCCTCGCCGCTTTCCCAGGCGCCACCTTGCAGAACATCTATGGCCCGACCGAGGCCGCCATCGACGCCGCTACCTGGACCTGCGGTCCCCTCGCCGCGGGGCGGACGACGCCGATCGGCCGGCGGGTGGCCAGCAAGCGGCTGCTGCTGCTCGACTCCCGTCTCAACCCGGTACCCATCGGCGTCCCCGGCGAGCTGTACATCGGCGGTCCCGATCTGGCACGGGGGTATGCCGGATCGCCGGCACTGACCGCGGAGCGCTTCCTGCCCGCGCCCGGGGCGGATGGAGATTCCGGCGCGCGGCTCTACCGGACCGGAGACCTCGTTCGCCAGCTCGCGGACGGAGCCATCGAATTCCTTGGCCGGGTCGACCGTCAGGTGAAGGTGCGCGGGTTCCGCGTCGAGCTCGGGGAGATCGAGGTGGTCCTCGCCCAGCACCCGGGGGTGCGGGAGAGCGTGGTCGTGGTCCGCCAGGACCGCTCTGGAGAAGCGATGTTGGCCGCCTACTTCGCACCGCCGCCAGGGGGCGCCGGGGTGCCTCCGGTCGCGGCCGCCGAGCTGCGCGCCTTCCTCCGCGGACGCCTGCCCGCCTACATGGTCCCCGCGGTGCTGATGACCCTGCCCGCCCTCCCGCGAACGGCGGGGGGCAAGGTCGACCCGCAGGCGCTCCCGCCTATTGCCGAGGGAGCGGCGGCGGTGCCTGGTAAGGGCTCTCGCGTGACGCCGCGAACCACTCTCGAAGACGCGATCGCGGGAGTCTGGAAGGAGGTGCTGGGCCTCCAGGAGGTCGGTGTCGACGACAACTTCTTCGACCTGGGCGGGCATTCGCTGCTGCTGGTCCGGGTGCATTCCCGGCTGCAGAAGCTCCTCGGCCGGGAGATCCCGATCGTCGATCTCTTCAACTACTCCACGGTCGAGGCGCTCGCCCGGCACCTCGGCGCCGAGCCGTCGCGGCTGGGGGGGAGCGAAGAGCGAGCCCGCGTCCGGGCTCGCGGTCCGGTTGATTCCCTGATGTCATCTGGGGATGGAGCGCTCCAGGGGATTGCCATCGTGGGGATGGCGGGTCGCTTCCCCGGGGCTCGGGACGTCGAAGAATTCTGGCGTAACCTCCGAGAG
>JAXDLD010000213.1:0-7577 GCA_034666805.1 Acidobacteriota bacterium | reverse complement strand
CGAGGTGATTCGCGATCTGCCGGCCGATCTGCCGGCGGCGATCTTCGCCGTGCTCCACCTGGGGGCGGGAAAGAGCGCGCTCCCCGAGATCCTCACCCGCGCCGGCTCCCTCCCGGTGGGCCACCCCGTGCACGGCGAGCCGATCCGGCGGGGCAGGATCTACACCGCGCCGCCGGACTATCACCTGCTGGTGAGCAATGGCCGGCTGCTCCTCGAACGGGGGGCGAAGGAGAACGGTCACCGCCCCGCCATCGACGTGCTTTTCCGCTCGGCGGCGCAGGCCTATGGCCCGCGGGTGGTGGGGGTGGTGCTGACCGGGAACTTGGACGACGGCACCGCCGGGCTCCTGGCGATCAAGCGGCTGGGCGGCGTCGCCGTCGTCCAGGACCCCGACGAGGCCGACTACTCCGGTATGCCGCAGAGCGCGATCGAGAACGTAGAAGTCGACCATGTCGTGCGCCTGACCGGCGTTGCCCCGCTCCTCGTCCAGCTGACCCATGAGGCGGTGGCCCAAGCTCCCAAGCCTGCGGAGGTGTCGCCCCTACCGAAGGAACCGGCGATGGGAGCGCAGGGGAACCGGGGGGAGGGGAGCTCTGGGGTGGCCGAGGAGCTGCTCGGAGATTCGGGAGAGGATCTGGGGGTGCCTTCCGGCTTCACCTGCCCCGACTGCGGCGGCGGCCTCTGGGAGACCCAGGACGGCGCGCTCATCCGCTTCCGCTGCCACACCGGCCATGCCTACTCGCCCGAAACTCTCGTTTCGGACCAGGCCGAGGGTGTGGACGACGCGCTCTGGGCGGCCCTCCGCGCCCTCCAGGAGAACGCCTCGCTGGCCCGGCGGATGGCCGGCCGCATGCACGACCGGGGGCTCGTCCAGGCCGAGACCCGCTACCTGGAGCGGGCCTTCGAGGCCGAGCGCTACGCCCAGACCCTCCGCGGCATCCTCCTCGTCCCCGAGCCCGCCAAGGTCGTCGAAGCCGACGCCGATATCGCCGAGACCGCCCATGTGGCCAATATCGCCGAGCGCCGCTAGAGCCGGTCCCTACTTCCCTCCAACCGCCTCCTGCGCCTCCGCCCCGAACCTCCCCTCGTCCAGCCGGCGCAGCATCTTCACCACCGCCCGGCAGGAGAGCTTGCGCACGCTCGACACGTTGTAGCCGAGGATCTCGGCGCACTGGGCGGTGCTGTAGCCGGCCAGGTAGCGGAGCGAAAGCAGGGCGCGGTGGCGCTCCTCCAGGCAGTCGAAGAGGCGGTCCAAGTCCCAGAGCATCTCCTCGCGCTCCTGCTCGGGGGGGACGGCTTCCGAGAGCACCTCCAGGAAGGGCAGGTCGACCGCCTGCAGCCGGTTGTTCCGCTTCTCCCGCCAGTAGACCGAGCATTTGAAGCGCAGGGTGACGAGCAGCCAGCCCTCGGGGTAGCGGATCTCGTTCCACCGCTTGAAGGTGACGATCAGGGCCTCCTGGAGGAGGTCTTCGGCGTCCTGGTGAGGAATGCGGAAATGGGCGAAGACCCGCCGCACCTTCGGACGGGAGGCGGCCAGCAGCTCTTCGAAAGAGGTGGAAGGCCCGGGGGCGGGGACCGCCCCGGCCGGTGGATCGGCGTCGCTCATAGCGAATCGGTTTCGAGGCCCAGCGATGTTTCCGGGCTCTCGGGCGCCGACTTTACCACTCCGGCATGCAACGAAGCACCGGGACCAGCGAAAAATCCGGCCCGGGAAGGTCCAAAGAGGGGGCTACGGTGGAGAGAAGCCGCTCCTTTGGGAAGGAAGATGCTCCTTTCGATACCGAAGGAGGAGAAGCGTTGTCGGAGGGGTCCCTAGAACATCCCCAGCTGCAACCGCGCGGCCTCGGACATCAGGCTGGGGTTCCAGGCAGGCTCCCAGACGAGGTCGATCTCGGCGCGGGTGACCCCGGGCACCTTCTCGACCTTGGCCTGGACCTCCCCGGGGAGCGAACCGGCCACCGGGCAGGCGGGCGAGGTGAGGGTCATGGAGATCTTGACCTCCCCGCTCTCCTGGACGTCGACGTCGTAGACCAGCCCCAGCTCGTAGATGTTGACCGGGATCTCGGGGTCGAAGACCGTCTTTAAAGCCTCGACGACGCCGTTCTCGATCTCGTCCGCCGGGATCTTGGGGGATGCAGGGGCGTCGGCGGCAGGCGGGGTTTCGGGCTCGCTCATCGTTTCACCTCTCCCGTCTCCTCCAGAGCCGCCTTCAGGGTGTGCCAGGCGAGGGTCGCGCACTTGACCCGCATGGGGAACTCGCGGACCCCGGAGAAGACCGCGAGCTTGCCCAGGGTCTCCGCGTCGCCGGGATCGCCCGCCGTCAGCATTTCGTGGAACTGCGCGAAGAGGGCGCGCGCCTCGGCCGTCGTCTTGCCGGCGAGGGCCTCGGTCATCAGGGAGGCGGAGGCGGTCGAGATGGCGCAGCCGGCGCCCTCGAAGGCGACCTCCTCCAAGACGTCCCCCTTCATCTTGAGGGAGACCTTCACCCGGTCGCCGCAGAGCGGGTTCGAGCCCTCGGCGGTGTGGTCCGCCCCGGCGAGCGGCCCGAAGTTGCGGGGCTTCCGGTTGTGGTCGAGGATCACCTCCTGGTAGAGGTCGCGCAGATCCGATTGCTCGCGCATTGGGGTTCCTTTCAGCCGAACAGCTCGCGCACCGAGACGAGGGCGGCGGCCAGGGCGTCGACCTCGTCCAGGGTGTTGTAGAAGGCGAACGAGGCGCGGGCTGTCGCCGGCACCCCGAAGCGCTCCATCACCGGCTGGGCGCAGTGGTGCCCGGCGCGGATGGCGATCCCCTCGCGGTCGAGGATGGTGCCGACGTCGTGCGGGTGGACCCCGGCGAGAGTGAAGGAGAGGACCGTCGCCCGCTCCCGCGCGGTGCCGACGAAGCGCAGCCCGGGGATCTCCGCCAGGCGCTCCACGGCGTAGGCGAGGAGGGTCCCCTCCCAGGCCGCGATCTTCTCGCGGCCGATCCCGTCCAGGTAGTCGAGCGCCGCGGCGAGCCCGGCCGCCCCCTCGATCGCCGGGGTGCCGGCCTCGAAGCGGGCGGGCGGCGGCGCGTACTCGGTGCCCGAGAAGCAGACCGAGCGGATCATCCCGCCCCCCGACTGCCAGGGCGGCATCGGGTCGAGCAGCTCGGCCCGCCCCCAGAGGACGCCGATGCCGCTCGGGCCGCAGACCTTGTGGCCGGAGAAGGCGAAGAAGTCGCAGCCGAGCGCCTGGACGTCGACCGGCAGGTGGGGCGCCGACTGGGCGCCGTCGACGACCAAGATCGCTCCGGCCGCATGCGCCAGGTCCGCCATCTGGCGCACCGGGAGCACCGTCCCCAGGGCGTTCGAGACGTGCGCCACGGCGACGATCCGGGTCCGCTCCGTGACCCTCCGCGCGAACTCTTCCGCGATCACCTCGCCGCGGTCGTCGATCGGCGCCACCTGGAGCGTGGCCCCGGTCTCCTCGCACAGCCGCTGCCAGGGGACGAGGTTCGAGTGGTGCTCAAGCGCCGTGATCAGGACCTCGTCCCCGGATCCCAGCCGCGGCCGGCCGTAGCTCGCCGCCACCAGGTTGATCGCCTCGGTCGTGCCGCGGACGAAGATCACCTCGTCAGCGGAAGGGGCGTTCAGGAACCGCTGCACCCGGACCCGCGCCCCCTCGTAGAGGTCGGTCGCGCGCTGGGACAGGGTGTGGACGCCGCGGTGGATGTTGGCGTAGCTGTCGGTCAGGCAGGCGGTGATGGCGTCGATCACCGCCCGCGGCTTCTGGGCCGAGGCCGCGCTGTCGAGATAGACCAGGGGGCGGCCATGGATCTCCTGCGAGAGAATGGGGAAGTCGGCGCGCACCCGGTCGAGGTCAAAGGGTGGAACGGCGATGCCGGGCTCGCGCTCGGCGGTCAGAAAATGCGCCATCTCTAGACCGCCTGCCGGACCACCTCGCCCTTGGGGAGCGCCGTGAAGAGGAACTCCTCCAGATCCTTCCTGACCGGCTCGACCTTGATGCGCTCGACGATGTCCGAGGCGAAGGCGTAGGTCAGGAGGCTCCGCGCCGCCTCGGCGCCGATGCCGCGCGAGCGCAGGTAGAAGACCGCGTCGTCGTCGAGCTGGCCGACGGTCGAGCCGTGGGTGCACTTGACGTCGTCGGCGAAGATTTCGAGCTGCGGGTTCGAGTTGGCGACGGCGTCTTTGGAGAGCAGGAGGTTGCGGTTCGACTGCTTGGCGTCGGTCTTCTGCGCCCCGTGGCGGACGTGGATCAGGCCGTTGAAGACCGAGCGGGCGTGGCCGTCCAGCACCCCCTTGAAGAGCTCGTGGCTCGTGCAGTGGGGTTTGGCGTGCTCGACCCGCATGTGGTGGTCGACGAACTGCCGGCCGCCGATCATGTAGAGGCCGTTTAAAATCGTGTCGCTCCCCTCGCCGTCCAGGAGCGCGTTGACGTCGTTTCGCACCAGGGCGCCGCCGAGCGAGATCGAATGCGAGGAGAGGGCCGAGCTCCGCTCCTGGCGCAACGCGAAGGTCGCCATGTGGAAGGCGGCGTGGCTCTCGCGCTGCACCTTGTAGTGGTCGACGGTTGAATTGGGACCGGCGTTGACCTCGGTCACCGGGCAGGTGAAGTAGACGTTCGGGCTCGCCCCGCCGACCGCGGCGTAGGTCTCGACCACCCGCACCTGGCTCGACTCCCCGGCGACGATCAGGTTGCGGGGGAAGGTGACGACGGGGCTCCCGGAGACATCGGCGCCGGTGGTCGCCAAGAAGAGGAGATGGATCGGCCGCTCGACCACGGCCCCGCGCGGCAGCCAGAGGAAGGCGCCGTCGGTAAAGAAGGCGGTGTTGAGTGCTACGAAAGCGTGCTCGGCGAAGCTCGCCTGCTGCCCCAGCCAGGGCTCGATCTCACCCGGTATCCGTGTCAGGGCCTCGGCGAGGCTGCCGGCGAAGACCCCCTCCGGCAGCTCCTCCCGCCGCGACAGGGCCGGCGCGAACCGGCCGTCGACGAAGACCAGGGTGGCCGCGGCGTCCCAGGTGAGGACGGCGAGGGCCGCCGGATCGACCTCCGATGCTTCCGCCTGGGGGGCGCGCCGGAACACCGTGCGGGCGATGGGGGCCACGTTGGTCGCCCGCCACTGCTCCTGCCGGGGGGTGGGAAAGCCGATCTCGCCGAAGCGCTCGATCGCCTGCCGCCGCAGGGTGCGGAGGGCGGCGGGTTCCCCGGAGTGGCCGGGGGCGTTGCGCTCGAAGTCGGCGAGCCAGGGGCTCGTCGCCGCTGCTTCAGACGTCTCGGGGGTGGTGATCGCCGCTGCCATAGCCACCCCCTACGCCCCCACCGTCGCCGGGGCTGGGGTCGCTTTGGAGCCAGCGCCGCGCACCTCCTGCTCGATCCAGGTGTAGCCCTTGGCTTCGAGCTCCAGGGCCAGCTCCTTGCCGCCCGAGCGCACGATCCGGCCGTCGACTAAGACGTGGACCTTGTCGGGGACGATGTAGTTGAGCAGGCGCTGGTAGTGGGTGATGACGACGAAGGCCCGGTCTTTCGAGCGCAGGGCGTTGACGCCGTCGGCGACGATGCGGAGAGCGTCGATGTCGAGCCCGGAGTCGGTCTCGTCGAGCACCGCGAGGGTCGGCTCGAGGACCGCCATGTGGAAGATCTCGTTCCGCTTCTTCTCGCCGCCCGAGAAGCCCTCGTTGACCGGCCGGCCGAGGAGCGACTCGTCCATCTGCACCAGCTTCATCTTCTGGCGCACGAGGGTCAGGAACTCCAGGGCGTCCATCTCTTTGAGGCCGCGGTGCTTGCGCACGGCGTTGAGCGCGGCCTTCAAGAAGTAGGTGTTGCTCACCCCGGGGATCTCGACTGGGTACTGGAAGGCCATGAAGACCCCCTCGCGCGCCCGCTCCTCGGGTTCCATGTCGAGCAGGTCCTTGCCGTTGAGGAGCACCTGCCCCTCCGTCACCTCGTAGGCCTCCTGGCCGGCCAGCACCCGGGCGAGCGTACTCTTGCCCGAGCCGTTCGGCCCCATGATGGCGTGGACTTCAGAAGCGTCGACGGCGAGGTCGATCCCACGGAGGATCTCCTTGCCTTCGACGCTCGCGTGCAGGTTCTTGATCTCAAGCATCATGCTCGTGTTCTCTCCCATTTTCAGAAAATTTAGACCGCGCGGGTCTTACCCGACGCTCCCCTCCAGGTTCACGGCGAGCAGCTTCTGGGCCTCGACGGCGAACTCCATGGGGAGCTCGCGGAAGACCTCCTTGCAGAAGCCGTTGACGATCATCGACACCGCGTCCTCGGTCGAGATGCCCCGCTGGTTGCAGTAGAAGATCTGGTCCTCGCCGATCTTCGACGTCGTCGCCTCGTGCTCCATCCGCGCGAGCGGGTTCTGCACGTCGATGTACGGGAAGGTGTGGGCGCCGCACTCCTCGCCGATCAGCATCGAG
This sequence comes from Acidobacteriota bacterium, assembly GCA_034666805.1. GTDB lineage: Bacteria > Acidobacteriota > Thermoanaerobaculia > Multivoradales > UBA5704 > DASQPA01. The sequence continues at coordinate 1,171 of JAXDLD010000213.1, read as the reverse complement.
TCGCACTGCGAGAAGTTCCGCGCATTGTCCGCCCCTTTAAGGATGCGGACGGCGCCCCGGTAGGTGTTCTGGCCATGCCCGGCCGAGATGCCCTTGGAGACGATCGTCGAGCGGGTGTTCTTGCCGATGTGGATCATCTTGGTGCCGGTGTCGGCCTGCTGCCAGCCCTTGGTCAGGGCCACGGAGTAGAACTCGCCCACCGAGTCGTCGCCCTTCAAGATCACGCTCGGGTACTTCCAGGTGATCGCCGAGCCAGTCTCGACCTGGGTCCAGGAGATCTTCGAGGCGACGCCCTCGCACTTGCCGCGCTTGGTGACGAAGTTGTAGATGCCGCCCTTGCCGTTGGCGTCGCCCGGGTACCAGTTCTGGACCGTTGAGTACTTGATCTGCGCCCGGTCCATGGCGACCAGCTCGACGACGGCGGCATGGAGCTGGTTCTCGTCGCGCATGGGCGCCGTGCACCCTTCGAGGTAGGAGACATAGGCCCCCTCGTCGGCGACGATCAGGGTGCGCTCGAACTGGCCCGAGTTCTTGGCGTTGATGCGGAAGTAGGTGGACAGCTCCATGGGGCAACGCACCCCCTTGGGGATGTAGACGAACGAGCCGTCCGAGAAGACCGCCGAGTTCAAGGTAGCGAAGAAGTTGTCGCTGTAGGGGACGACGGAGCCCAGGTACTGGCGCACGAGGTCGGGGTGGTTCTTCACCGCTTCCGAGAAAGAGGAGAAGATGATCCCCATCTCGGCGAGCTTGCCCTTGAAGGTCGTCGCCACGGAGACGCTGTCGAACACGGCGTCGACCGCCACCCCGGCGAGCATCTCCTGCTCGCGGAGAGGAATGCCGAGCTTGGCGTAGGTGGCGAGGATCTCGGGGTCGACCTCGTCCAGGCTCTTGGGGCCCGTCCGCTCCTTGGGCGCCGCGTAGTAGGCGATCGACTGGTAGTCGATGGCCGGGTAGTGGATGTTCGCCCAGGTCGGCTCTTTCATCGTCAGCCAGAGGCGGTAGGCCTTCAAGCGCCATTCGAGGAGCCACTCCGGCTCCTCTTTCTTGGCCGAGATCAAGCGGACGACGTCCTCCGAGAGCCCGATCGGGATGACGTCCTGCTCGACGTCGGTGATGAAGCCGAACTTGTATTCCTGGCGGGCGAAATCTTCGATGGTGTCGGTCGCAGTTT
>JAXDLD010000212.1:0-5579 GCA_034666805.1 Acidobacteriota bacterium | reverse complement strand
GCTCCTCTCTAGAACATGGGATCGGGTTTTACGAATTCCGCCGCGGGGCGCTGGCCTTGAGGCCGAGTGCCAGGGCGAGGGAAAGGAAGCCGATGACGCCCACGAGCGGCATGCTGCTCCCCGTCCGCGGGAGGTGACCCCGGCGGGTGCTGCGCGAGCCGGAGGTCGAGGTCGAGTTGTCGCTCGTGCTGGTGCTGGTACCCGTGGTGTCGGTGTCGGTGGCGGAGCCGCCGGTGGTGGTCCCGTTCAACGAGCCGCCGCCCGTGGCCGAGCCGGAGCCGTAGGTGGTTCCGGTCGTGCCGGTCGAGCCGCCGGTCGCCGAGCCGCTGTTGTAGGAGCCGCTGCCCGTTCCGGTCGTCCCGGTGGTCGTGCCCGTGGTGGAACCGTTGCTGTTATAGGTCCCGCTGCCGGTCGTACCGGTCGTGCCCGTGGTCCCCAAGGAATCCGGGTTGCCGGTCGTACCCGTCGTGCCCATCGTGCCGGTGGTGTCCGGGGTGCCGGTGCCGGTCGTACCGGTAGTACCCGTCGTGCCGGTGGTTCCGGTGGTGCCGTTATTGTTGGGGGTGGTGCCGTTGTTGTAGGTGCCGTTCGTGCTGCCCGGGGTGGTGCCGTTGTTGTACGTTCCCGTGCCGGTCGTGCCGGTCGTACCCGTCGTGCCGCGGTCACCCGTCGTGCCGGTCGTTCCGGTGGTGCCCGTCGTGCCGGTGCTGCCCGGGAGGCCCGTGGCGCCGGTGGTTCCGGGGTTGCCGGTGGTCCCGGTCGTCGCCCCGCTCGCCGTGCCGGCGGTGCCCGCCGTGGCGGTGCCGGTCGTGCCCGCGCTGCCGGCGCCGGTCTGCGCGATGACGGCCCCGGTCGTGGTGAGGGCGGCGGTGGTCAGGAGGGAAAGGATCATCCGGTTTACTTTCATGGTGCTTGCTCCTCTCAGAAGTTTTCCTTAGCAGTACCTCATCTGTGCTCCACTGATGATTCCGTGCAACGACGGTGCCACCTTCGGCGTACGTTCGAGAAAAGGTTTCCAAAAAGCGACTGGCGCCTCTTTAGGAGGCGCCAGTCGCTGGGGTTCCGCTGGGAAAGGATGGATCAGGCATTCCGCTTCGCGTAGGCCTTGAGCCCGAGGAGGGAGGCCAGGGCGAGGAAGCCGATCATGCCGACGAGCGGCATCTCACTGCCGGTCTTCGGCAGGTGGCCCCGACGGGCGCTACGGGCGTGATGCATCGAGCCCGAGGTGCTGCTGCCGGTGGTGCCGGTCGTGTCCATGCTGGAGCCGGTGGTGCCGGTCGTGTCCGTGCTGGTGCCGGTGCTGTTGTAAGTCGAGCTGCCGGTCGTCCCCGTCGTGCCGGTGGTCCCGGTCGTATCGGTGCTGGAACCCGTGGTGCCGGTCGTGTCCGTGCTGGAGCCGGCCGTGCCGGTCGTGCTGGAGCCCGTGGTGCCGGTCGTGCTGGAACCGGTGGTGCCGGTCGTGCCGCGGGGGCCGACATTGTTCTGCGGGTTGCCGGGGTTGCGCAGGTCGTTGTTGGCCGGCTGCGGCTCGCGCTCCTGCGAGGCGCCGGTGGGGGCGGAGGTCGTCGGGCTCTGGGCATAGGCAGCGCCCGTCACCGTGAGTGCGAGGGCCAGAGGCAGATAGCTGAGACGTTTCATGTTGCTCCTCTCCTTCAATGTGTCTTTCATGATTGGAGGCGCCGCATCGGGCCTCCGCTTCAAGATTCGGTGGGGTTCAAGACCGCCACCGGGTTCGACAAATTGAAAGTTGCAAGGCGGATGCCACATTGTGCCTTGACATTCGGAGCTTACGTGTGCGTCAGCTTCTTGTAGCGGATCCGGTGCGGCTGATCGGCCTCGGCGCCCAGGCGGCGATGGCGATCGGCCTCGTAGGCTTCGTAGTTGCCCTCGAACCAGACGACCTTCGATTCCCCCTCGAAGGCCAGGATGTGGGTGGCGATGCGGTCTAAAAACCAGCGGTCGTGGCTGATCACCACCGCGCAGCCGGCGAAGGCGAGGAGCGCCTCTTCGAGCGCCCGCAGGGTGTCGACGTCCAGGTCGTTGGTCGGCTCGTCCAGGAGCAGGAGGTTGCCGCCGGCCTTGAGCGTGCGGGCGAGGTGGACCCGGTTGCGCTCGCCGCCCGAGAGGTCCTTGACCCGCTTCTGCTGGTCCGAGCCCTTGAAGTTGAAGCTCGCGGCGTAGGAGCGGGCGGGCACCTGCCGGCTGCCGAGGGCCACGATGTCGTGGCCGTCCGAGATCGTCTCCCAGACCAGGGCTTCGCCGTCGAGCGACTCGCGGCTCTGGTCGACATAGGCGATCTTGACCGTCTCGCCGATCCGGAGCGCGCCGGAGTCGGGCTTCTCGGCGCCCACGATCATGCGGAAGAGCGTGGTCTTGCCGGCGCCGTTGGGACCGATGACGCCGACGATGCCGCCCGGCGGCAGGCTGAAGGAGAGGTCCTCGATCAGCAGGTTGTCGCCGTAGCCCTTGGAAAGCCCCTTGGCCTCGACCACGAGGTCGCCCAGGCGCTGGCCGGAGGGGATGTGGATCTCGTTGGGGTCGGTCCGCTTCTCGGCCTCGCGCTCCTCGGCCAGGAGATCCTCATAGTGGTTCAGGCGCGCCTTGCCCTTGGCCTGGCGGGCGCGCGGGCTCATCCGCACCCATTCGAGCTCCCGCTGCAAGGTCCGCCGCCGGGCCGACTCGGTCTTCTCCTCGTGCGCCAGGCGCTCCTCCTTCTGCTCCAGCCAGGAGGTGTAGTTGCCCTTCCAGGGGATGCCGCTGCCGCGGTCGAGCTCCAGGATCCAGCCGGCGACGTTGTCCAGGAAGTAGCGGTCGTGGGTGACCGCGACGACCGTCCCGGGGTAGTCGGCGAGGAAGTGCTCCAGCCAGGCGACCGACTCGGCGTCCAGGTGGTTGGTCGGCTCGTCCAGGAGGAGGAGGTCGGGGCGTTGCAGAAGAAGCCGGCAGAGGGCGACCCGGCGGCGCTCGCCGCCCGAGAGCTTGGCGACCTCGGCATCGGCGGGAGGCAGGCGGAGAGCGTCCATCGCCACCTCCAGGGTGCGGTCGAGCTCCCAGGCGTTGGCGGCGTCGATGGCGTCCTGCACCCGCCCCTGCTCGGCCATCACCTTGTCCATCTCCTCCGGCGAGAGGTCCTCGCCGAAGCGGGCGTTGATCTCGTCGAACCGGGTGAGGAGCGCCCGGGTCTCGGCCACCCCCTCCTCGACGTTCCCCAGGACGTTCTTGGTGGGATCGAGCTCCGGCTCCTGCGACAGGTAGCCGACCTTCGTCCCCTTGGCCGCCCAGGCCTCGCCGCCGTACTCCTTGACGATGCCGGCCATGATCTTCAAAAGCGTGCTCTTGCCGGCGCCGTTCAGACCCAGAACGCCGATCTTGGCGCCGGGGAAGAAAGAGAGCCAGATCCCCTTCAGGACCTCGCGGTTGGGGGGGTAGACCTTCCGCAGGTCCTGCATGACATAGATGTACTGCTCGGCCATGGGTCTCTCCTCGCGCGGCCGGGTTGCTCTTTAGGGAGTGGATGGCCGGGCGCAGGGCGGGGATTATAGGGGATCGCGCTCCTGGAAGGGCGGTGGTTGCCCGATGCTCTGCTACACTTCGCACATTCCAGGCAGCGCTTCTGGGCCTCTATGGACGAAACGACCCTCCGTTTCCCCGGTGATCCGGACGAGGTGCGGCCGTGCGCCGACACCATGCCGCCGCAATGGACCGGCAGCAGCGTCGCGCAGTACCGGATCCTCGAACAGATCGGGAGCGGCGGCATGGGCAGGGTCTTCCGGGCCGAGGACACCCGCCTTCTGCGCACGGTGGCCTTGAAATTCCTGCCGCCGGCCCTGACCCGCGACCCCGTTGCCAAGGGGCGGTTCTTAAAGGAGGCGCAGGCCGCCTCCGCCCTCGACCACCCGAACATCGCCACCGTCCACGAGCTCGGGGAGAGCGCCGATGGCCAGCTCTTCCTCGCCATGGCCTGCTACGACGGGGAGACGCTCAGGGCGAGGATCGAACGCGGCCCCCTCCCCGTCCACGAGGCGGCCCTCCTCGCCGCCCAGGTCGCGGCCGGCCTCTCCCGGGCTCACCAGCGCGGCATCGTCCACCGCGACATCAAGCCTTCGAACCTCATGGTCACCCCCGACGGTATCGTCAAGATCCTCGACTTTGGGATCGCCAAGCTGATGGGGCAGGAAGGGCTGACCCGCGAGGGGCTGATCCTCGGCACTCTCGCCTACATGTCGCCCGAGCAGGCCAGCGGCAGGGAGATCGACCACCGGACGGACATCTGGTCCCTCGGGGTCGTCCTCTACGCCATGCTCGCGGGCCACCCGCCCTTCCGCGGCGAGAGCGACCGGCTGCTCGTCGACGGCATCCTCCACCGGCAGCCCGAGCCGCTGCGCAGGGTGCGGCCGGAGGTGCCGGCCGAGCTCGAACGGTTGGTGGGGAGGATGCTCGCCAAGGATCCGGCTGAACGGCCAGAGACCATGGACGAGGTGCGCGCCGGTCTGGGCGTCTCCAGCGTCGCGCTGGAAATCTCGACGCGGCGGCTCGCGCCGCGCCGGGCGCGCCGGTGGGGGCGATGGGCCGCCGGCACCGCGGCGGCCATCCTGGTCGCGGGGCTCGCCGCCTTCGCCCCGCGGCCGGCTCCGGGGCGCAGGGCGCTGCCAAGCGCCCCCGCCGCCGGCCGGGCCGCCCGCCCCTCGATCGCCGTCCTCCCCTTCGAGAACCTGTCGCGGGACTCCGAGCAGGACTACATGGCCGACGGCCTGACCGAGGCCCTGACCACCGACCTGGCCAAGATCGGCGGGCTCAAGGTGGTCTCCCGCACCTCGTCGGAGCACTACAAGGCGACCGCCAAGCCCCTGCCCGAGATCGCCTCGGAGCTCGGGGTCGACAACGTCCTCGAAGGCTCCGTCCTCAAGGTCGGCGGCCGGGTCCGGATCTCGGCCAAGCTGATCGAGGCCAGGGCGGACCGCTCGGTCTGGGCCGAGAGCTACGACCGCGAGATGAGCGACATCCTGGCGCTCCAGAGCGAGGTCTCACGGGCGATTGTCCGTGAAACCCAGGTTCAGTTGACCCCCCAGGACCAGGCCCGGCTCGCCCTTGGCCCTACCCGCACCGTCCAGCCGGAGGTCTATGAGGCCTACTTGAAGGGCCGCTATCAGTGGAACCGGCGCAACCGGGAGGGGATCGAGAAAGCCATCGCCTACTTCGAGCAGGCGACCGCCAAGGACCCCACCTACGCTCCCGCCTACGCCGGGCTCGCCGATGCCTATAATTTCATGTCCTACCTACGGGTCTCTCCCGAGGCGATGCCCAAGGCGCGCGCCGCCGTCCTCAAGGCGCTGGCGCTTGACGATGCGCTGCCGGAAGCTCACGCCTCACTCGGCAATATCCTCTTTGACGAGGACTGGGATTGGGCAGGCGGGGAAAGGGAGCTCCGGCGGGCGCTCGAGCTCAACCCCAACTATGCCACCGCGCACCACTGGTACTGGGCCGCGCTCGTCATCCTGGGGCGATGGCCGGAGGCGCGGCGGGAAATCGAGCTGGCCCATGAGCTCGACCCCCTCTCGCTCGTCATCGAAACGGCCTAC
>JAXDLD010000211.1:0-11311 GCA_034666805.1 Acidobacteriota bacterium | reverse complement strand
GAGGGACGTTGCGGGCACGATTTCGTCCGGCCTCTCGGCGAGACAGAGCACCCATCTTACCTCGGCGGCCGTCAAGACCTTCTCCTGCTTGCGCAGACGGGCCAGGTGCGCCTTCAAGTCGCTAAGCACGTCTCCCACGCTATTGGGGAGCTTATACGTCTGCGCTCATGTCGTTGACGGAACCCAGGCCTGGAGCTAAGCTTTTGGCCAAGTGAATGCACGCATATCACTTAGGGTGCCCTGCTGACGTTGGGCAGGTTTGCCTTAGCGACAGCGGGACTGTCGTGTACCCGGGAAGCGCGACGGAGAATATGGTCAGCTAGAGGTTCGGCCAGGAAAGCTATGGCAGAAGAAATTCTGTTGCCAGAGGACGTCAGGAAGTGGTTGCGCGGAATCTTCGCTGTGTGCAATCAAGATGTCGCGTCTAAGATTAGCCGTGTTCCGACAGTCCATGAGACATCGCTTGATCTTACATTTATCGAGCGCTTATCTCGGTTCGCAGCTCCTACTCGCTTCGATTCGGAATGGATAGTTCGGGTTGATACCCATTATCTGGGCGGTGGGAGACATTTCGGCCAATGGGAGGTGGCCGATGTTGGCTTTCTAGTAATCTTTCGTCGCCGAGGTACTGTTGTTCGGACCAAGGTAGCGCTCTTGCAGTCCAAACGGCTCTACCCAGACGAGCAGGACTTCAGTGAGGACGAAGCTATCGACTACATGATTGGCTTCGGTCGACTGATGCGCCAAAACGAGAGTTACCTCCAGGTGGTAGAGCCTCGTCGTTTCACGTTCACGGGGGCTTCACGCTATAAGGCGTTCAGGGTCGGAGATCGGCAATTCGAATCTATACGGCAGTACGAAGAGCAGTTCGGTATCCCAGTGCACTACCTCTTCTATCATCCTTTAGCTTTGCCGTATCAGCAGGTTGTTCCTGTTATGGCTAGCACCGACACCCTTCAAGAGTGTGAGGCCGGTTGTCGAGTCATAGCAGCTCGGTTGGTCCACGAGACACTCGGTAAGTTCGACGAAGGCTACTCGCCGAGTTTCGATGACGTTCGCCTCATACCTGCTGAGGCGACCTCTGGGGGCAAGTGGCCTGGATGGAGACTTGAGGACTTCGTGGTCGATCGCGTTATGGATTGTCACGAGGGTTACATAGCGGTAGAGGAAAATGATCGCGGTCTCTTTCGGGTATTCAACCGGCGCTCCGGTCCGATTGCTGCTGCGGTGGCAATAACGTTCGATGCTCCCGGCTGAGGGGGACCTGGAACTATGCGGAACGAGCGCCTGACACGTTCGGTCGAGCGGACGGAGACCGCAAACAGCGCGAGCAGGCGCTCTCGCAGGCACCAACCTGCTGACGCTCAGTGGCGGTGCAAGCGCCTGCGCCAATACCGAGGACGCCGCTTGTAATGCGGCTACAGACCACCTTAGTACCGACTGGTGTGGTCGCTACTCAACGCTGTTTTGGCTAGCCGGGCCGACCGCCGCGGCACGGAGGTTCTCGTGAACTCCCGGAACCGCCAAGCGTGGAGCCCAGAATAGCGCTGCCAAGCCGGAAATAGTCAAAATTCGCCTTACCAGCGGTGGATTCGTGTTGCCGAGCTCCGTTTCCGCGAATCCACCTTCGTTCAGCCGAAACTGCATCCGTTCCGCCAATTCAAGCTCGTTTCCGCGTAGCCAGCCTCCGTTACCGGCTCGCGACGTTCGTCCAGCGGATTCCGCGCCCGTTTCGCGGTTTCAGCCGCGGATCGAACGGGAAGTCCTCCGGCGGCAGCAGCCAGACCTCGCGAAATCCGGGTGGAGCGACGCCCGGCACGGCTCGGACGTACAACTCCCAAACGACCATGGCGAATCTTCCGGCTCTGCTGGACCTGCTGCTCTACCGGCGCGACCGCCTGATGGACGATCTTGCAGCGGGGCGCAAGCTCGCGCGCCTCTGGACGGGCCTGGTACTCGTCCTCATCCCCTGCGCCGGCCTCTACGGGATCGTCCTTGGCGGCTGGCATGGCGGCATGCTGACGCTCTTCGTGGCGTTCAAGCTGCCGCTCGTCCTTCTCGTCACCTCCGCTCTCACCATGCTCTTCAACTTCTTCGTTGGCAGCCTCCTCGGGCTGTCGCTGCGCTTCGCTCAGGTGGCGGTCCTCACCTTCTTCGCTCTCGCCGTGGCGAGCCTGCTCCTCGCCTCACTCGCGCCGGTCGCCTGGTTCTTCACCCTCTCTCTGCCCGAGCCGTCGCCCGACGCGCGGGGGACCCACAACCTGCTCTATCTCCTGCACACCTTCTTCGTCGGCGCCTGCGGCCTTGCCGGCAGCGCCATCCTCTGGCGGGGGCTGGTGCGTATCCGCGGCACGGCGCCGAACCTCAAGAAGGCCTACTTCGCCTGGGTCCTCACCTTCGCCCTCGTGGGCGGCGAGGTCGCCTGGGCCCTGCGCCCCTTCGTCGGCAGCGTCTACCGGCCGATCGAATTCCTGCGTGCCGACGCTTTCCAAGGCAACGTCTACGAGTTCATCTTCACCGACATCATCCCGTACCTGTGGCGGAACCACTGAAACGAGGAGAGGAACCATGAGCGAAGAGGAGAGCCGGCCGCTGCCGAGCGCACCACCGATGGCGATCCCCGAGCCGGCCGGGGCGTTCCAGGCCTTCGACGAGCTGCTCAAGACGCCGCAGCAGGTTGCCCTCAGGGCTCGGCAGGCGGGCTCGAACCGGCCCGCCCTCCTCCTGCTCGCCGGCTCGCTCGTGGCCTTCGCGGTCTACGGGGCCGTGGCCGGGCTCTTCACCGGCGGGACCCAGATCCTCGTCTCGGCCTTGAAGGCTCCACTGATCGTGCTGCTCTCGCTCGCCCTCTGCCTGCCGAGCCTCTATATCTTCTCGGCTCTCGCCGGCGCTCCCCTGTCGCGCCGACCCTTCCTCCACATCGTGGCTGGCTTCGCCGGCATGCTCGCCCTGCTCCTGATCGGGCTCATGCCGATCTCCTGGCTCTTCTCGGTGAGCAGCCGCTCGCTCTACTTCGTGGTCTGGCTGCACGCCCTCGCCTGGATCGTCGCCGCCGCGTTCGGGGCCCGCTTCCTCGCCCGCTCGCTGGAGATCCGGGAGGCGGGGAAGGCGGTCTTCCTCTGGCTCCTCCTCTTCGCCCTCGTCTCCTTCCAGGTCAGCACCTGGCTGCGCCCCGTCCTCTGGCGCGCGCCGGGCAGGCCGCTCTTCGAGAGCGGAAAGATGTTCTTCCTGGAACACCTGGGGAAGATCGCCGAGATGCCGGTGCCGAAGCTGGAACCGGCAGCAAAGCCTGCGCCGGCAACGAAACCGGCATTGCCGCCGGTACCGAAGAAGTAGGGCGGGGCCTAGTCCCAGCGGAGCTCCGGGTGGGAAGCGTCCAGGAGGTCCGCCTCCACCCGCCCGCCGCAGAACCGGGAGACGAGCGCCACGAGGTCGGCGAGCGCGCGCTCCACGTCGTCCACCCCGGCGGGCGGGAGCGCTTCGAGGACGAGAAGGGCGTCCGTCGTCTCCGCGGTGAGCTTGGTGCGGTCCGCCTCTTTCCAGTTCCAGCGCCGGCAGAGAGTCCCGACCGCATCCCTGTAGATGACCTCGCCGGCATGCGGCGAGCGGGCCTCGACCTCGCCCAACAGGGTGACCGGCGGCTCGTCCGCTCCGGCGAAGGTGAGCCGGACGGGGCCCTCGACGGATCGCAGGTCCTCTCCCCCGGCGGGCAGGAGATGACGGAGCGAGACGACGTTGTAGAGGTCGACCAGCCGGTTGACCGGGCGCACGGCCTCGCCCTTCAAGACCCGGCGGAGGAGGTTCTCGATCGACGAGGTCGCCCGCTTCGGGGTGACGCCGAACTTCCGATAGGCCTCGCGCCAGGGGGCGATCCGCGGGTGCTCCGCGAGAGCGATCCCGCCCAGCTCGCTCCGGACCCGGGCCTCCTCCTCCCGCAGGAGGTCCGCCAACCCCGTGGCCTCCTCCGGGTTTCCCCGGTTGTCGATCTCGCTGGCGACTACCACCCCGAGGAGGACCCCGGGAAAGGCGGCCAAGATCTCTCTATCGATGCTCAAGGCCATCTCAGGCTCCTTGTCGGTCGCGTGCGGCACCTGTATCGTAGGACAACGATGCACGGATTCCCACGCCGTCTCCTCGCCGCCGCGCTCCTAGCGGTCGGGCTCACCGCGGCGGCAAACGCCGCCGAGCTCCCCGTGCGTCTCCTCGCGCCCGGCGACGGGACGGTCCTGGCAGCGGGGTCCACGGCGAGCCTCGAATGGACGCCGCTCGACGCCCTCGCGCGGCCGGAGAGGTGGGAGGAGTGGGAGGCCTTCCTCTCGCTCGACGGCGGCGCGACCTATCCCGTCCGCATTACGCCGCACCTCGACCGCGAATTGCGCCGCGTCACCTGGAAGGTCCCCAGCCTCCCCACCCGGAACGCCCGCCTCCTCCTCCGGGTCGGCGACGAGCGATGGGAGGATGCCTTCGAGCTGCCCCAGCGTTTTACCATTTCCGCCGCCCCTGGGAGTTTCGCGAGCGCCCTCGATCTCCCACGGACGGTCGGGTGGCGGGGCGAGCCGGCCCGGCCGGGTGAGTCCGGCGTCCGCGTCTGGGTCGAGGGCTCGCGCCGCGGCGGAGCGACCCGCGAGGTCGTGGCAACAGAGCCGGCCCGAGCCGTGCCCAGCGTTTCGTTCCCTGAAGATACCCCTGCCCCGGCCGCCGTGGCCGCCGCGGCGCCCCCCTCCGGGAGTCCCGCCGCCGATCCGGGTGTCCCCTCGACTTTGCCTTCCCCCCGGACCGGAGGCACCGCGCACCCGCGGACGCCCCGCCCCGGGGCCGCCGACCTCCTCCTCCTCATCCAGCGCCAGAACGAATAGACCGCGGCTGCTCTCTTTGCGCCCGAGCGCCGGCCGCGGACCTCCCGCGGACCGGAATTCGTTCCCTACTTGGATTTGAAGGAGAGGATTTCCATGACCTGTTCGCAGATTCCCGGCAGGCTCGCCCTGCCGTTCTTTCTCACTCTCGCCGCGGTCGCCGCGCTCCTCCCCGCTCCCGCCCCCGCCGTGGGGCAGGAGCCGCCCGCGCCGGAGCCGGTGCCGACCGTCTCCGAGCGCATCGAGGTCACCGCCACCCGGGTGCCGGAGGACGTCGAGCCCGTGCCCTCCGCGATCACCATCGTCACCGGCGACGAGCTCCGCGCCCGCGGCGCCTACGACCTCCAGAGCGCCCTCGGCCTGGCCGCCGGGGTCGTCATCGCCCCGGGTGGCGACACCGGCCCGGCGAGCTCCATCCCCGAGATCTGGGGGCTCCGCGAGTTCGACGCCTTCCTCCTGGTCGTCGACGGAGTGCCGGCGGGCGGCGCCTTCAACCCGGCCCTCTCCACCCTCGACTTGAACGGGGTCGAGCGCATCGAGATCCTGCGCGGCGCGGCGCCGGTGATGTATGGCGCCACCTCGTTCGTCGGCGTCATCCACGTGATCCATCGCGGCGCGGAGGCGACCGGCGGCACCGCCCGGGTCTACGGCGGGAGCTACGGCAGCGGTGGCGCCGCGGCCTCGACCGGCCTGCCGGCGATCGGCGACTACCACCAGTCGCTCGTCGTCGACGGCGAGAAGCAGGGCTTCAAGGACGATCGCACGGGGATCAGCCGCGGTCACCTGCTCTACCGCGGCGAGGCCAAAACCGGGGGTGGCACCTTCCACATCGACTTCGACGGCGGCATCACCAACCAGAAGCCGCCGAGCCCCACTTCGATCGAGGGACCGAGCTTCACGGCGCTCACCCCGATCGACAGCAACGTCAACCCGCGCGGCTCGAAGATCGACGAGAACCGCTACCAGCTCCGCGGGGGCTACGACCGCCTCCTGGGGAGCGCGGGCTCCTGGTCGACCACCCTCGCCCTCACCCGCACCGGTCGCACGGTGGGGCGCGGCTTCTTGACCGCCGTCTCGGACGAGGACCCGAACGCCAACGGGTTCCGCCAGGACCTGACGGTGGACGACCTCTACTTCGACAGCCACGTGGCCTTCGACCTGCGGCCGAACCTCCGCATCGTGGCCGGGGTCGACCACCTCTACGGCAACGCCGATCTCCACTCCGGCGACTTCGACTACTTCGTCTCCCTCGACGGCCGGGAGGTCCCCTCGCTCTCCGAGCTGCCGTCGGCGGGCGACCTGCGGCTCAAGGACACGCGCAACTTTTCCGGTCTCTATCTGCAGACGGAGTGGAGCCCCACCCCGCGCTGGCGCTTCCAGGTCGGCGGCCGGCTCAACCACACGACCGAGTCCCAGGACACCCGCCAGGGGGAGATCGGTGAACCGGCCGACTTCACCTCGACCCGGCGGACGGTGACACGGGGCAGCGGCACCGCGGGAGTGAGCTGGCTCGCCTGGCAGTCCGGAAAAGACGGGCTCTGGCTCTACGCCGACTATCGGAACACCTTCAAGCCCGCAGCCCTCGACTTCGGCCCGGACGCCTCCGGGGACATCTTGAAGCCCGAGTCGGCGGAGAGCTACGAGATCGGGGCCAAGGGGCTCCTGGGCGACCGCCTGCGCTGGGACGTCTCGGCCTTCCAGATGGACTTCAGGAACCTGGTCGTCGCCCAGCTCGTCAACGGCTTCCCGGGGCTCGTCAACGCCGGCCAGGAGCGCTTCCGCGGCTTCGAGCTGGAGGCCGACTACCGCCTCCTCCCCGACCTGCGCTGGCAGCTCGGCTACAGCCGGCACGACGCCCGCTACAGCGACTTCCTGGGATTGTTCGACGAGCCCGATCCGGTCCAGCTCCGCGGCAACCGCCTGCCGTTCTCGGCGCGCAACCTGTTCTCGACCGGCCTCACCTACGCATCGGCCCGCGGCCTCTCGGTCTGGGCGACCTACAACTGGGTGGACAGCCGATTCTTAGACGAGGTCAACAGCAACCTCGCGCCGAGCTACGGCACCGTCTCCGCCGGCCTCGGCTATGCCTTCACCCGCTTCGCCGTCCGGATCGAGGGCTTCAACCTGAACGACAAACGCGCCCCGATCGCCCTCTCCGAGCTGGGCGGCGGGCAGGTCTATCTCCTGCCGGCCCGAAGCGTGCGGGTGACGGTCGACACGAAGTTCTAGGAGGTCTCGCGGACCCCGGCGCCGGGGCTGGCCCTCGGCGCCGTCTCCCCCCGCCCCAGCTCCAGGATCCGCCGATAGGCGGCCCAGACGCCGTCGGCCATCAGCGTGCGGAGGCCGCCCTTCTCCAGGGTGTAAAGGGCATCCGCCGAGACGCCGCCCGGCGAGGTGACCCTGCCGCGCAGCTCGGCCAAGTGCTGACCCGACTGCTGGGCGAAGACGAGCGAGCCGTGCATCCCCTGGAGCACCAGCTCCTCCGCCACCTCGCGCTTGAAGCCCAGGTGCACCCCGGCATCGACCAGGGCTTCGAGCAGGAGGAAGCAGAAGGCCGGCGAGACCCCGGAGAGCGCCGCCGCCATGTCGACGTAACTCTCGTCCTCGACATAGCGCTCCTTCCCCAGGGCGCCCAGGAGCGCCGCCGCGGCGCTCCGCTGCTCTGCGGTCACGGCGGCGGTCGCCGTCCAGGCCGTCATTCCCTCCCCGATCTGGGCCGGGAGGTTGGGAATGGCGCGGACGATCGCCTCGTGTCCGAGCCCTTGGCGAAAGGCCGCGATCGGCGTCCCGGCGAGGACGGTGATGACGAGACCATGGGGCGGTATTGCCCCCTGCAACGCGGGGAGCACCTGCGGGAGGATCTGCGGCTTGACTGCGAAGAGCGTGATGTCGGCTTCCGAGATCGCCTCCCGGTTGTCGCCGGTCGCGCGGACGCCGTAGCGCTCGGCGAGCGCCTGCCGCCGCTCCGGCCGCGGGGCGGTGACGACGATCCGCTCCGGCGGCAAGAGCTGCCGGTCGAGGAGGCCGGCGAGGATCGCCTCCCCCATCGTCCCAGCGCCGATCAGGGCGAGAGTCCGGTCGCGCATGGGCTACATCGACCTCCGGTACCGCCCGAAGGCGCTCGTGGCGAGAAGGGCGCAGGCGAGGGCGAAGAGAGCCAAGAGGCCGAGGCGGACCGCGAGCTCCCCGGGTGCCCGGCCCTCGAAGCCGTCGCGGGCGGCGACGACCGCCCAATTGACCGGATTGAAGCGGGCGGCGCCGCGGATCCAGCCGGGCATCAGGTGGACCGACATCATCATGGTCGAGAGGAAGGTCGTCGGCAGGACGATGAAGTTCATCACCGCGATGATCAGCTCCTGGCGCCGGGCGAGGAGGGCCAAGGCGTTCGAAAAGGCGGCGAAGGCGGCGCCCAGGAGCGCCGCCGCGAGGAGGAGACCGGCGAGCCCTGGCAGGCCGCCGTGCGGCCGGGCA
Source organism: Acidobacteriota bacterium (assembly GCA_034666805.1). Classification (GTDB taxonomy): domain Bacteria; phylum Acidobacteriota; class Thermoanaerobaculia; order Multivoradales; family UBA5704; genus DASQPA01. Next base: position 2,987 of record JAXDLD010000211.1, on the reverse strand, counting down.
CCCAGAAGAGCGGCGACCGCCAGGATGATCCCCGCCTGGATGCACACCTGCAAACTGGAGTGGAGGATGCGGCTGGCGATGAGCGCCCCGCGCGAGGCGGGGGTCGCGAGGAGCCGGTCGAGCACCCCGCGCTCGATGTCGCCCAGGAGCCCCAGCCCCGAGTAGGCGGCGCCGAAAAGCGCGGTCATGATCGAGATCCCCGGCGCGAGGTATTGGACGTAGGAGCCCGCCCCGAAACCTGGGAGGCGGGCGACCGCGCCGAAGAGCTGGCCGAAGAGCACCACCCAGAGGATCGGCTGGACGACCGAGATGAGGACGAAGACCGGCATCCGCGCCGTGGCGCGGAGGAGCCGCAGGAAGAGGTACCAGGTGTCACGGAGGAAGTCCATGCTCCGTCAGGCGCCCTCCGCCCGGTAGGCGTGGCCGGTGGCGGTCAGGTAGACCTCGTCGAGCGAAGTGCGGCCGAACCTCGCCTTCAGCTCGTCGGGGGTCCCCTCCGCCACCACCTTGCCGCGGTCGACGATCGCCAGGCGTTGGGCGAGCTGGTCCGCCTCCTCCAGGTAGTGGGTGGTGAGGAGGAGGGTGAGCCCGCCTTCGGCCAGCCGCCGGACCTCCCTCCACATCACCGCCCGGCTCTCGGGATCGAGCCCAGTCGTCGGCTCGTCGAGGAAGAGGACCTCGGGCTGGTGGACGAGGCCCATGGCGACGTCGAGCCGCCGCTTCATGCCTCCCGAGTAGGTCTGCGCCGCCCGGTCCGCGGCGTCGGTCAGGGCAAAGAGAGCGAGCAGCTCCTCGACCCTCCGCCGGAGGGCGGGGGTGGGCAGGCGGAAGAGCCGGCCCTGGAGGAGCAGGTTCTCGCGCCCGGTCGCCGTGGGATCGACCCCGGAGGCCTGGGCCACGTAGCCGATCCGGCGCCGCACCTCGCGCGGCTGGTCGACGACGTCGAAGCCGGCGACCCGGGCCCGCCCCGAGGTCGGAGCGGAGAGGGTGGTGAGGATGCGGATGGTGGTCGACTTGCCGGCCCCGTTCGGCCCCAGGAGGGCGAAGACCTCTCCCGGCCGCACGGAGAAGGAGACGCCGGCGAGCGCCTCGACGGCTCCGGCGGCTTTACGGGCTCTGCCGACGTAGGTCTTCCGGAGGTCCGTCGCTTCGATGGCGGGCGGACCGGGGATCAATGTCTCTTCACGGGATGGCCGGGAGCACCTTGCGCCGGGGGGGCGATGGGGAGGCTCCCGGGCTGGCGCTCCATGAGCTGCTCGTAGCCACCGCCGACGAACGCTCCGCTGACCGGACCTTCTTGGCGCTGACCCTGACGCCAAGGGCCTCCGGACCGCCCCGGATGGGAGCCGTGGTGACCGTGCGGACCGCGCGAGCCGCCCGACCCGAAGTAGGAGAAGCCCGCCCCGTAGCCCAGGGCGACCGGCGGCAGGTAGAACCCGCCGTCGTAGGGTCCCGCCACGGGCTGGCTCGCCTGGGCTGCGCGGGAGAGCTCGATCTGGACGAGCGTATCCGCCACCCGGCGGCTGGCCTCGGCGGCCTCCTGGCTGGCGCGGCGTGCCTCACGGTCCTCCCGCTCGCGCACCCGCTCCGCGTTCTCCTCGCGGGTGATCCACTGCCCGTTCGCCTGCACGAACCCCTTCCGGCGCATGGCCTCGGCGTAAGGGATGAAGCTGTCGAGCTGCTCGTCGAAGACATAGCCGAAAGGCTTGAGGAGCGGGGCGATGCCCGGCAGGTGCGGATCGAGGTCGGCCGACTTGAGCGCCGCCTCCCGCACCCCCGGCTCGAAGCCGTTGGCCTTGGACCAGCGGGCGAGGCCCAGCCAGTCGGCGGCCGCCGCTCCCTTGCCCAGGGCCTCCTTGCGGCGGGTGAACTCGGCGAAGCTCGAATCCGCGGTCTCGACCCGGGCGACGCTCGACCGGGGCAGCCGGATCTCGCCGCCGGGCATCTTGATCCGCACCTGCGAGTCGGTGACCACGGCGATCACCCCCTCGAAGGTCTTGCCGTTGGTCAGATGGACGTCGTCGGCCGAGGCTGCCGTCGCGGCGAGAGCCCCGCAGAGGAGAGGGAGGAGGATGTTGGCCAACCGGTTCCGGCTTCGCATGGCGGCGGCGTTCCTTTCGTACCCCTCTATGGTACATGAGAAAAGGGCGGCCTCGCGGCCGCCCTTTTCGGTTACCTCAAGAGTAGGAGAGAGCCTTACTCGCTCTCGACCTCCTGCGGCAGAGTCCGGATCTCCTCCTCGCCGAACTCGAAGAAGAGCTCCTCCTCCGCCTCCGGCTCGGGCTCGACGAAATCCTCGGCCATGTGGAAGTCGTGGTAGTGGTGCATGCCGCTGCCGGCAGGGATCACCCGGCCCACGATGACGTTCTCCTTCAAGCCGCGGAGGTTGTCGATCTTGCCGCTGATCGCCGCCTCCGTGAGCACTCGCGTCGTCTCCTGGAAGCTCGCGGCCGAGATGAAGCTGTCGGTCGAGAGGCTCGCCTTGGTGATCCCGAGGAGGAGCGGCCGGCCGACCGCCGCCGTACCACCCGCGGCCACGACCCGGTCGTTCTCCTCGTTGAACCGCCAGCGGTCCACCTGCTCGTCGATCAGGAACTCCGTGTCCCCGACCTCCTCGATCTTCACCGACCGCATCATCTGGCGCACGATCACCTCGATATGCTTGTCGTTGATCGCGACGCTCTGCGACCGGTAGACCTCCTGGATCTTGTCCGTCAAGTACCGCTGCAGCTCCTTCTCGCCCAGCACCTGCAGGATGTCGTGCGGGTTGATGGGACCGTCGATCAACGGATCGCCGGCCTTCACCCGCTCGCTCTCCTGCACGTTGATGTGGATCGAGCGCGGCACTAAGTACTCGCGGGTCTCCCCCATGTCGCTCTCGACGATCACCTTGCGCATGCCCTTGTGGACGTCGCCCAGGTGCACCACGCCGTCGATCTCCGTGATGATCGCCGGCTCCTTCGGGCTCCGCGCCTCGAAGAGCTCGA
>JAXDLD010000210.1:0-11158 GCA_034666805.1 Acidobacteriota bacterium | reverse complement strand
GCTCCTCTCTCTCTCCCTCACTGCCGCGCTGTGGGCCGGAGTCGCCGGGATGGGCATGGCCGCCGCCCCGGTTCCTTCCCCGAAGGCCGGCTCCGCCCCGGTCGTCGAGTTGACCCACGGCGGCTCGGAGCTGCCGGCGGCTCGGCGGCGGGCGGTCGAGCAGGCGATCCTCGCGGTGGCGGACGCCGCCGGCCTCGTCGTCTGCCGCGACGGCACCTCCCTCTCGCTCCCCGACAGCACCGCTCTCGACCGGGTCTGCGCCATGCCCGGCCTGGCGCGGCTCTGGTGGGACGCCGAGGTCGGGACGGAGAAGAGCGGCGAGGTCGAGGTGCTCGACGTCCTCCTCAAGGTGGCGATCGGCGGTCCGCCGGCCGAGAGCCCGCGGGCGATCGTCGCCCCCCATGTCCTCCTCCCCGCCGGCTCCCAAGGGGGCGAGGAGCGCGAAACCGCGGTGCTCGACGGGATCCATCGCGCGCTCCTCTCCGCCGACGAGCTCCACGCCTGGCTCGCGGATTTGAAGGAGCGGCCGGAGCTCCTCCGCGCCCGGCCGGCCACGCCGGCAGCGCCGGCTTCTCCCCGCCGGCGGGCCGCCTCGCCCCCCTCGGCCACCCAGCTCCGCGCCTGGGACTCCGAGCTCCGCCAGATCGCCGACCTCCTGATCGACGGCCACTATCTCGACGGGCGGGACCGCGCGGTCCGCCTGCTCAAGGAGGACCCGCCCCAGGAGGTCGCCGGGCGGGCGAAAGAGCTCCTCGCCAAGGCCGACGCCAAGCTAAGGCGGGTCGGAAGTGCCGCTCCCAGGGTCGGGGAGACGGGACAGATCGTCATCCGGCCCTCCCAGGCCTCCCCGTCCGCGGCGTCCTCCGGGTCCTCCTCGGCGGGCACGCCGCGGCGCCAGCCCTGGGAGCGCGGCTTCGACGTCCGGGTGGCGAAGGACGACCGCGGCCTCGCGAGCGGCCCCGAGGGGCGGCTCCGGGTCTCGGAGGACGGTGTCTCCTTCACTCGCAAGGGGGGGAGCCGGCCCGACTGGTCGATCGCCTGGAGCGACCTGGCCGCCGCGCACCGGGCCGAGGGGATCTGGGACGTCCCCTATCCGCTCGCCCTGGTCGAGAAGAGCGGCCGGGTCCACCACTTCGTGCGGATCGACGACGCCGGCAAGCCGCTCCTGGGCGGCGCGGTCCTCTCCGCCGTCGCCGAGGGGCGCCTGGCGAGCCACAAGGGTTACTCTAACCCCTCCTAACCCTCCTCCTCGCCGCGGCCCGCCTCCACCGCACCCCGCGCCGGCCGCTCCAGCCCCAACGCCGCCACCTTCTGGTGCAGGTAGGTGCGCTGGATGCCGAGGAGGCGGGCGGCGGCGGCGAAGTTCCAGTCGGTCCGCCGGAGGACGGCCTCGACGTACTCGCGCTCGCACTGGGCCCGAAAGTCGCGGAGCGGCAGCGCCGGCCAGGCCTCCAGGCGCAGGAGGCCGGTCTCGGGGATCTCTTCCGTCCGGGCCGGCCGGAAGAAGGCCGCCGGCAGGTCCGCCGCGGTCAGCGGATCGGCGCCGAAGACGACCAGCCGCTCGCAGAGGTTCTTGAGCTCCCGGACGTTGCCGGGCCAGGCGTAGGCGAGAAGCGGCGGGAAGATCCCGTCGTCGACCTGCCGCTGCCGCAGCCGGTGCTCGCGGGCGAAGCGCTCCAGGAAGCGGGTGAAGAGGAGGGGGATGTCCTCCCGCCGCTCGCGGAGCGGCGGCACCTCTAGGGGTAAGGCGGCGAGCCGGAAGTAGAGGTCCTGCCGGAAGCTCCCTTCCGCCGTCGCCCGCTCGAGGTCACGATGGGTCGCCGCGATCACCCGCACGTCGACCTGGCGGTCGCGGGTCTCCCCCACCCGCCGCACCCGGCCGTCCTCCAGCACCCGCAGGAGCCGGGCCTGGAGCGCCGGGTCCATGTCGCCGATCTCGTCGAGGAAGAGGGTCCCCCCATGCGCCTCCTCGAAGAGGCCGGGCTTCGCCACCTTGGCATCGGTGAAGGCGCCCCGGGCATGCCCGAAGAGCTCGTCCTCGACCAAGGGGGCGGGGATCGCCGCGCAGTTGATCTTGACGAACGGCCCATCCCGCCGGGCGCTCGCCCGATGGAGGGTGTCGGCGACCAGCTCCTTGCCGGTGCCGCTCTCGCCGACGATCAGCACCCGCCCGTCGGTCGCCGCCGCCCGGGCGATCCGCTCTTTGAGGCGCAGGAGGGCCGGCGAGCCGCCGACGATCTCCGGGGCGGCCCCGAGCCGGGATTCGAGCGAGGCCACCCGGCGCTTCAAGTCGACGTTCTCCAGGGTGTTCTCGATCGAGCGCAGGAGCCGCTCGCGGCTGAACGGCTTCTCGATGAAGTCGTGGACGCCCAGGCGCAGGGCCTCGACGGTCTCGCTGATCGAGGCCTCGCCGGAGACGATGATGGTGGGCGGCAGGCGCCCGTCCCGCCCTTTCGATGCCAGGAGCCGGATCAGCTCGACCCCGCTCATGCCGCCCAGCCGGACATCCAGGAGGAGGAGGTCCGGGAGCAGCCGGCCGCGATCGGACAGGCGGACATAGGCCTCCTCGCCCGAGGCCAGGCCCTCGACCGCGAGCCCGGCCTCGCCGAGCTGGAGGAGGAGGCTGGCGCGGATCTTGGGGTCGTCCTCGACCAGGAGGACCCGCTTCATCCCCCCTCCTCCCCAGCGATCCGCGGGAAGAGCAGCCGGAAGACGGCCCCCGTCCCCGGGCGTGGAGCGGAGAGACCGGCGAGCTCCAGGTCGCCCCCGTGGTCGAGCAGGATCTTGCGCGAGATGGCGAGCCCCAATCCCATCCCCTCGCCCACCCTCCGGGTGGTGACGTAGGGCTCGAACAGCCGGGGGCGGATCGCCGCCGGCACCCCGGGACCGTCGTCGGCGACATCCAGACAGGTCCACTCCCCCGCGCTCCCGAGAGAGAAGGTGACTCTGCCGGAGCCGCCGCCCAGGGCGAGGGCGCTGTTGTCGCAGAGGTTGACGAGTACCTGGCGGATCATCTCCGGGTCGAAATCGGCGATCGCCGGCCGGACCGGCCTCTCCGGCGGGGTGAAGGAAAGGGCCAGGTTCGACCAGGCGGCGCCGAAGGTCTCCACATACTCGGCGAGGAAGGGGACGAGGTCGCGCCGCGCGAGCGCGGGCTCCGGCAGCCGGGCGAAGGCGGTGAACGCCTGGGTGAGCCGGCCGAGGCGTTCGATCTCGGCCATGGCGCTCTCCGCCAGCCGGCCGGTCTCCCCCTCCCCGGCTTCTCCGGCGACCTCGCGCAGCCGGGAGAGCTCCAGGCGGGCGGCGGTGAGCGGCGTCCGCATCTCGTGCGCCTGCCGGCGCGCCGCCTCCTGCCAGGCGGAGAGGTTTTCGAGCGAAGCGAGCCGCCGCCGGTCGCGGGCGATCACCCGTGAGGTCTCCTCGACCATGCCGGCGATCCGCCCGATCAGGTCGCGGCGGCGCTCCCGGCCTTCTCCGACCCGCACGTCGACACCGCCGGCAGCGAGCTCGGCGAGCGCCCCCTGGAGCCGGCTGAGGCGCGCCCCCTGCCGCCTCTCGCGCAGGGCATAGACCGCGCTCCCCAGGGTGAGGATGCCGGCGAAGAGCCCGAGGAGGACCGCCTCGTAGCGCCCGACGATCTCGCCCCGGTTGAGCTCCAGGATGCGCAGCCGTCCGAGGAAGGCCTCCGTGGCGTCGAAGCGCCGCCGGTACTCCGGCGCGTGCTCCGGGTCCCCCCGCGCCAGCTTCTTCTGGTCGTCGAGCGAGCGTTCGAGGAGGCCGGTGACGTCCGGGTGGACCCCGAAGGTGAACCAGGCCCCGGCGAGCTCGCGCTCGAAGAGGAAGAAAACCAGGGCGGCGGCGGCCAGGAGCGCGAGGATCATGGTCACCGTCACCTTGAAGTTCACCGCCGGCGCTCCGGTTGGAAGGCGAGCGTCCAATCATAGCCGACGAGGCTCTGGCGCTTGATCGAGGTGGCGAGGAGCGCGTCGAGGGCGCCTGACAGGGGCTCCGCGCGCGCCCCGGCCGCCTGGGGATCGCCCTTGGCCGGACGGCCGATCGAGTCCGCCAGCCAGCGCTGGGTCTCGCGCTGCTCGGATCGCGAGAAGGGGATCACCGAGAGGTGCACCTTGACCTGCCAGGCGCTGCCGGTACTGCCCGTGCCACCGATACCGAGCAGCGGCTCGGCGGCGAGGACCGGGAGCTGGACCCCGCGCCACCAGGCGAGCAGACGGTCGAACGACGGCAGGGACTCCTGGTGGCTCCGGCCGTCGACACCGAGGGCGCTGACGAGGAACAGCTCGTCCCAGGGCTCGTAGCGGATGTCGACCTTGCCGCCCCCCTTCGCCTTGCGCCCGCCGCCGTCCACCGCCTCGACCGCGATCAGGAGGGTGGTGGTGAGGCCGGTCGAGAGGTGGGGCCGGACCTCCGGCCGGGCGAGCACGGCGGGGAGGGAGGAGAGGACGAGCACCTTCTCCCGCAGCTCGACGGCCGGAAGGTCGGCGCCCGGGGTACCGCGGGCGGCCGGCACCGCCATGGAACTGAAGAGGGCCGCGGCGAGGGTCGCGCGAATCCAGCGCGCCCTCCTCATCGCATGACCTTCCCGCGGTAGCTCACGCCCAGGCGCACGATCGCCCAGGGGTTGCGGAAGACCAGCTTCTCTCCCAACGTCAGCTGGTAGGCGGGGTGGTCGTCGAGCCCGAAGACGCCCGCGGTGCCGCTGTACGAACCTCCGTAGGACGCCGAGGTCTCGAGCCGCAGGTCGCCCCAGCGGTGCGCGCGTTCCCCCAGCAGCAGGTCGAGCGCGTGCTCGACGCCGACGCTCGCCTGGTACCCATGGGTGCCCGAGAGGGAGTTGGGCGTCGGGTCGTCGTCCGCGAACTGGAGAGCCGAGGCGGCGAAGCTGAAGGACAGGGACTGGCGAGCGGTGAGCGGCCGGTGATGGCGGCCGGAGAGGGAGAAGCCCCAAGTCCTTTCGTCGAACCGTAGGGTCGCCAGGCCGGTATCCGTGAACTTGGCCACGGAGTCGAACCGCCCATAGGCGAGGTTCGCCTCCAGCTCGCCGCCCCGGGTGGGGAACAGCGGGTCGTCGGTCGTGTTGTACAGCCAGTCGAGCTGGCCCGACCGCTGGGTGAATTCCTCCCGCACGCCGCCGCTCCGAAAGCTCGACTTGAGCCAGGAAGCGGTCGCCCGCAGCGACTGGTTGACGGTGAGCGGCACGCCGGCCGAGAGAGAGGGAGTGAAGGCCCGGTTCTCCGGGTCGTAGGCGAGGGCGAAGCTCGCGAAGCTGCCGCGGCCGAAGAGGTCATAGCGGGTGTAGCCGACCTGGACGAGCCCATTCGAGCTGCCGATCGAGGCGAAGACGAGCCCCTCGGAGCCCAGGAATTCGCGTACGCCGAGGGCGGCGTTGTTGGAGAAATCGAAGCGGCGGGAGGCCTGCGGAAGGTTGGGGATGACGGGGCGCTCGGCAAGATCGCCCTGCACTTCGATGTCGGCGAAGAGCGGCCGGGTCTCCTCGACCGTGACGACCAGCTCGTAACGGCCGCGCTCGCTCCCCTTCTTCAAGGCGAAGTCGGCGTCGATGATGAACGGCAGCCGCTTGATGCGGTGGATGGCGGTGCGCAGCTCGTCCTCGCCGTAGGTCTGCCCCTCTTTAAGGAGCGACTCCGAGACGACGATACGGGCCGAGGCCGGCCGGCGGTTGCCGGCAACGGAGATCTTTTCGATGAGGAAGCGCGGCGCCTCCTGGGCGGCGGCAGGGGCCGCCGCCAGGAGAGCGAAGAGGACGAGGAGCAAAAGCCGAAAACGGGCGCCGCTCGGCGGATGGGGGTGTTGCAAGGAAAGCCTCCTTTCGCTGCGACGACCCGGTTCGGGCCTCGCGATCGGCGGCCCTCCAAGGGCAACGACGGTGCCACTTCACGAGACGGCGCCCGGCGAGCGCGATCCGCCAGGCGCAAGCTCTTTGCCTGGCAGGCTTACATCACCTCGGGTCCATCGCGCCGGCGCTCGGTGCGGCAGCGGCGCCAGGTCCTCTTCAACGGCGAAGCGTATGGAAGATCATACGCCCTGTCCGCTCGACCGTACGCTCACTTCCCAGAAGCGGTGGCGAACCGGGCCGCCGGGAGCTTGGCCACGCAGGCGGTGTCCAGGCCCTGGACCGAGGCGCGGTCGAGGAAGTCGCGGGCGATGCCGTCGGCGCAGGGGCTGGCGCCGATCCCGCCGTGGCTCCCGTGCGGGAGGATGAGGTGGAGGCTGTTGGGCAGGCTCCGCGCCACCCGCGCCCCGAACTCGGGCGGGGTCACCGGGTCGCGCTCGCCCGAGATGAGGAGCACGGGTACGGTGGAGCGCACCGGCGTGTGCAGGTCGGCGGGCGCCGCGGCCCGCGGCCAGCGCGCGCAGGCCCGCTTCTGCTGGGCGATCCGGTAGTCCCCGAGATAGGTCCCTTTCGTCTCGCGCGCCGCCGCCGCGGCGTCGATCCACGGCAGGTCCTCGGCGCAGGTGACCGAGAACAGCATTCCCATGCTGAGCGCCTGGTCGATGCCGATCCGCCGCCGGATCGAAGTCTCGACGAGCGGCGCCAGGTCCCCCTGGAAGGCGCGGTGGATCTGGAGCGGCAGGGTGTTTTCGCCGTCCCCTCCGTTGTAGAGGAAGAAGCGGATCCCTTCGGCGACCAGGCCGTGGCTGGGACGGACTTGGACGGTCTTACCGGTCTTCTCGTCCTTGAGCGGAACGGTCACCCCGCGGTCGATCCGCTCGAAGACGGCGCGGAGCTCGTCCGCGAGCCGCGGGAAGGCGGCGTGGCAGGCGGCATCGGCCGCGCACTCGGCGAAGAGCAGGTCGACGGCGCGCTTGCCGGCGTAGGCGTGATGGAGGGGGACCGGCTCGTCGACCGGGGCGACGCCATCTAAGATCACGCTCCGCACGCTCGCGGGGTGCCGGCGCAGGTAGACCTGGGCGGCGCGGGTGCCGTAGGAGCCGCCGAGCAGGTTGATGCGGTCGTACCCCAGGGCCGCGCGGACTTGGTCGACGTCGTCCATGCCGATGGCCGTCGTATAGAGGGTGAGGTTGGCGACCTTCTCGAGCTCGGCCCGGCAGCGTTCCACCCCTTCCGGCGGGTAGAGGTCCCCCGCCGCCCGCTGGAGGTCGACGGGGTTGCCGTAGAAGTCGCAGCGCAGCGGGTTCGACTTGCCCGTACCGCGCTGGTCCACGAGCACGACCTCGCGCCGCCGGCGGAGCTCCTTCAAGTCCTTGACCCAGTCGATCGTCGTGCTCGCCCCCTCTCCCGGACCACCGGCGAAGTAGAAGATCGGATCGGGCGCGCGGTCGGGCCCCAGGGCGGGCAGGACGATGACGTTCAAGTCGATCCGGCGCCCCTTCTTCGCCTCCCGGTCCTCCCACACCGGGAATGTGCCGCACCGCACCTCCTCCTCGGTCCCCGGGACGTGGCAGGGGTTGAGCTGGAGCTTCGCGACCGGGGTTGGAGCGGGAGCTGGGCTGCCGGCGGCCAGCAGGGGGAGCCGCAAGGAGAGAGTTAGGGCGAAGACGAAGGCGGCGCGGGCGGGGTGGGGCATCGGGTTCCTCCTTGGAGCCATGCCTGATATACGCTCGCCTCAGGGGCCGGGTTGCGAGATGGGCCTGGCCCGCACCCGGAACATCTTCCCCTCTCCCACTGTTGTACCCTCCGGCAGGGAGCTTCCCGCTCCGTTCATGCCTCCACTCCACTCGATGGTAGAATTCTCGGCCCTATGATCGCCGTCTCCGACCTCGGTAAATCGTTTGGACCCCAGACCCTCTTCGAGGGGGTCTCGATCCAGTTCACCCCCGGCAACCGCTACGGCCTGGTCGGCGCCAACGGCTCCGGCAAGTCGACCCTGCTGCGCATCCTCTCCGGCGCGGACCAGCCCAGCCAGGGCACGGTCGCCATGCCCAAGCGCCTGAAGCTCGGCGTCTTGAAGCAGGACCACTTCCAGTACGAGGACATGTCGATCCTGGAAGTCGCCATGATGGGCAACCACGAGGTCTGGGAGGCGATCGAGGAGAAAGAGCGCCTCCTTGCCCACTCCGAGACCCACTTCGACGCCGACCGCTACGCCGAGCTCGAGGACACCATCCTCCGTCACGACGGCTACAGCCTGGAGTCCAAGGCCGGCGAGGTGCTGGAAGGCCTGGGGATTGTCACCGAGGTCCACCGCCAAGCCCTGTCGACGCTCTCGGGCGGCTTCAAGCTCCGCGTCCTCCTGGCCCAGGTGCTGGCGGCGACCCCGGACGCCCTGCTCTTGGACGAGCCCACGAACCACCTGGACATCCTCTCCATCCGCTGGCTGGAAAAGTTCCTCGAAGAGTACAAGGGCCTGGCGATCGTCATCTCCCACGACCACCGGTTCTTGGACAACGTCTGCACCCACATCGTCGACGTCGATTACGAGACCGTGACCCTTTACCACGGCAACTACACCGCCTTCGTCACCGGCAAGCAGGACAACCGGGACAGGAAGGAGGCGGAGATCGAGAAGCGGGAGAAGCAGATCGCCAATCACCAGGCGTTCGTCGACCGCTTCAAGGCCAAGGCGACCAAGGCCCGCCAGGCGCAGAGCAAGGTCAAGATGATGGAGAAGATCGTCATCGAGAAGCTGCCGCAGAGCTCGCGGCGCTACCCGACCTTCAAGTTCAAGCAGGTGCGGCCGAGCGGCCGCGAGGTGCTGGCGATCGAAGGGGTGTCGAAGGCGTACGGGAAAAAGCAGGTCTTGAAAGACGTCTCGCTCAAGGTCCAGCGCGGCGACAAGATCGCCATCATCGGCCCCAACGGCATCGGCAAGTCGACGCTCCTCAAAATCGTCATGGGTGAGACGGAGGCCGACGCCGGCAAGGTCGACTGGGGCTACGAGACCCATCCCGGCTACTTCTCGCAGGACCACCACGAGCTCGCCGGGGCCGGCAAGCAGTCGGTCGAGGCTTGGCTATGGGAGTCGGTGCCGGGCGAGCCGATCGGCTTCATCCGCGGCAATTTGGGGATGGTCCTGTTCTCGGGCGACGACGTCAAGAAGACCTGCCAGAGCCTCTCGGGCGGCGAGGCGGCGAGGCTCGTCTTCTGCAAGCTCTCGGTGACGAAGCCCAACGTCCTGATCCTCGACGAGCCCACGAACCACCTGGATTTAGAGGCGATCGACGCCCTGGTCGAGGGGTTGAAGACCTACGACGGGACGCTCATCTTCGTCTCCCACGACCGCTGGTTCGTGTCGCAGCTCGCCACCCGCATCTTCGAGATCTCCCCCAAGGGGATCCAGGACTTCCCTGGCACCTACGAGGAGTACCTGGACCGCCTGGGCGACGACCACCTGGACGGCGAGGCGGTCCTCCGCCAGCACCGGGCCCAGCAGAAGAAGGACCGGGCGAAGGGGAACGGGAATGGCGGTACTGGCGCCAATGGCGCGGGCTTGGACGACCGCGAGCGCCAGCGCCGCCAGAAAGACCTCGCCAAGCGCCGCGACGAGGTGACGGTCGCCGTCGAGAAGGCCGAGTCTCGCATCCACGAGATCAACGAGCTGTTCTGCGACCCCACCTTTTTCGACCGCACCTCTCGCGACAAGGTGAAGAAGCTCGAAGAGGAGCAGAAGAAGCTCTCCACCCAGGTGAACGGCCTGATGGGCGAGTGGGAGGGGATCGAGAGCCAGTTGGCCGAGCTGGGGGGGTGAGCGAGACGGTAGGCGCCTACGGGTGCTGGAAAGGGTCTCTCAGCCAGTTCTGGACCTCTAAGCCGGGAATGGGATGGTCGTGAAACGCGCGATCGTCGCTCACCAAGACAGCTCCCAAATCCAGGGCAACCGCCGCGATCGCCAAGTCAAAGTCCGACTTGATGAAGCCACGTCGGTAGGCTTCGGCCTTGATTTCGCCAAACTTGCGGGCCGAGGAGTCGCGGAACACCTCGAAGCGCATTGCGGTAGCTAAGCGTTCGATCTTGGCCCGGTTCTCAACTCGCCGCGTTGAGCGCTGGGAACCGAATTCGAGCTCGGCAAGCACAGGAGAGCAGAGCACGGCCTGCCACGGCGTGAGCTCATCGAGCCGCGTCAGAATGCCAGGATGTCCGTTCAGAGCCGCAACGAGGATATTCGTGTCGATGACGAAGCTCATAGGGCCGGAGGCTCGCCGCTTCCGCCCTTGGCTCTGGCTTCACGGAGCAGGTTCATCAACTCCTCCGCTGACTCCCCCTCCCAAGGACCAATCTCTCGGAAGATGTCTCCCGCGGTTCGGCGACCCTGAACTCGAAGCTCGACGACGAGCCCGTCGATCTCGGCCGTAACCGGATGCTCCGGGTCGCGCTTCAGCTCGGCGACTGCGTTTTCGATTCCTCTGACCATAGATACCTCCTATCATTTAGTCATGCTAGCACCCTGCGCCCGCCTTTCGCCTTCCCCGGAGGGCGCTTTAGGCCGCGGCGATGTTCTCGATATTCTCGCGGAAGATCCGCGGGTGCCGGGCGGCGATACGTAACAAGGCAATCGCGGGCCCCTCGGGATGCCGCCGACCCTGCTCCCAATTTTTTAAGGTATGGACGCTGATGTTCATGGCGAGAGCGAACTGAATCTGGGTGAGCCCGACGAAACGCCGTAGCGCCGCGACGTCCTCGCCGGATTCAAACTGGCCCAGCAGGAGGCGCTTTCGAACGCGTGCAGGAATCGCCCTGGCGAACTGTTCTTCGGTCAGCTCTGGAATGTCAGTCATGAGCTTTGGTCCATATGGGAGTGGTACCTTTAGCATACGCCCGTGCTCCCCATCGAAGCCATCCTCGCCCCGCCCTCCCCCACCCCGCCGCCCGGCCGCTCGATCGGCCGCTCGCGGGAGGGGCGGGAGATCCTCGCCTACCGCTTCGGCCGCGGCCCTCTACGCCTCAGCCTCATCGCCGGCTGCCATGCGGACGAACCGGTGGGGCCGGCCATGCTGCGGCGGCTGGCGGCGTTCTTTGCCGCGCGGCCGGACGACCCACTCCTCGCCGCCGCCACCTGGTCCATCGTCCCCCACGTCAACCCGGACGGGGAGGAGCGCAACCGGGTGTGGAGCGAAGTCACCCTTTCGGCGGTGGACTGCCGCGGGGAGACGGACCGGGTCTTCGACCTCGCCGCTTACTCCCGCGGGGCCGTCCGCGAGCTGCCCGGCGATGACATGG
>JAXDLD010000209.1:0-2667 GCA_034666805.1 Acidobacteriota bacterium | reverse complement strand
GCCGCACCTCGCCGACGCGGTGGCGGTCGCCGGGGTCCGGGCGCTCACGGACCAGCACCGCCGGGCCGTGCTGCTCGTGCTCTCCGGCGAGCCGGCTGACGGCTCGCGCTGGAATGCCGCGGCGGTGCGCCGCTACCTCGCCGCCATCCGGGTACCGCTCTACGTCTGGTCACTCCGTCCCCCTCCCTACTCCGCGGCGATGACCGCCTGGGGGAAGGTCGAGGACGCTTCGACCCTCTACCAGATGGCCCGCGCCTACCGCCGCCTGGGCCGCGACCTCGCCGCCCAGCGCATCGTCTGGCTGGACGGCCGGTACCTGCCGCAGTCGATCTCGCTCTCTCCCGAGGCGGTGAAGACCAAGAAGGGCATCGAACTGGTGGCGGGCCCGGAGCCCTGAGATCCATCCATGCACATCGCCTTCCTCACTCTCTTCCTGGGCCTCGTCTCCGGCCGGGTGCCGGTCGAGCTCGCCGCGACCGGAGCGCCGGCGGCGCCGGCGGCGTCGGCGACATCGGCGATATCGGCGATCACCGCCATCGAGCTCGTCCTGGACGGCGCTCCGGCCGGACGGCTCGCGGGCCCACCCTGGAAAGGTCAGATCGACTTTGGCAAGGACCTCCTCCCCCATCACCTCGTGGCCGTGGGAGTGGACGAGAAAGGCGACGAGGTCGCCCGCGCCGAGCAGTGGGTGAACCTGCCGCGGCCCCCGGCGGAGGTCGAGGCAGTCCCCCAGCCCGGCCCCGACGGCCGGATCGCCACCGTGGGGTTGACCTTCCAGAGCCTCACCCGCGAGAGTCCGGTGAAGGTCTCCGCCCTCTTCGACGGCAGCCCGCTCCCGGTCCAGGGCGAGCGGATCGCCCTTCCCCCGTACAGCGCCGACGCCGGTCACCTGCTGTCGATCGAGGCGGCCTACCCCTCCGGGTTGACCGCCCGGCGGGACCTCGCCTTCGGCTTCGGCGGCGAGGTCTCGACCGACCTGACCGCGGTCCCCGTGCGTCTCCTGGGCCGCACCCGGCTGCCGGCCTCGCCCGCCGCGCTCGCGGGATGGTTCCATGAAGGTGGCCAGGCGCTCCGGCCGGTTGCCGTCGAGGAGGGACCGGCGGAGCTGATCGTGGTCCGTGCCCCGGGGGCGCCGCCGCTCCTCCAGGAGATCGGCACCGCGGGGCTGCGGGCGCGCCATGCTCATGGACTGGGAGTCCCAGACCCGGACCTCCATCAGCTCAAGGGCGCCCTGTCGCTCGGGCCCGCGGTCCGGGTCCGCTTCCTCCATCCCACGGCCCAGCGATTCTCCGACACCCGCCTCGCCTCCGAGCTCTTCCCCTCCTCCCAGGACTTCACGCCGAAGGACGGCGGCCTCTTTTGGCTGCTCGCCGGCGTCGTCCAGGAGGAGAAGGGCGAGACCCGCTTCGCCGACGCGGTGGCGGTCGCCGGCATCCAGGCCCTGACCGCCAACCACCGCCGGGCCGTGCTCCTGGTGCTGGACGGGACGACCGCCGACGCCGGCCGCTACGATCCCGCGACTGTCCGCCGCTACCTGGCGGCGGTCCACGTGCCGCTCTACGTCTGGTCGCTGACGAAACCTCCGTACCCGAGCGCGACGTCGGCCTGGGGCACGGTCGAGAACGCCTCGGTCCTCTCCCGGTTGCACAACGCCTTCGACCGCCTCGCCAGCGATCTGGAGCGGCAGCGCCTCGTCTGGCTCGACGGCCGCCACCTGCCGCAGGCGATCACTCTGTCGCCCGCGGCCGGGAAGGGCGTCGAGCTGGCGGCGGCGCCGGGGGGTTGACGTCGCGTCCTCCCACGTTGGCAGATTCATTGCTTGCCCTCTGTGCTATGGCGAAGCAGATTCCCGTCATCGAGGAGAAGGAAGAGCGGATCGAGCCCGAAAGGCCGGAGCCGCGCGCGAGTGCGGCGCCACCACCCCCGGAGCGCCCAAGGGGGCGCCCGCGGGTCCTGCGGAAGCGCTGGCTGGTCCCCTTAGGCGTCGTCCTCGCGGTTCTCGCGCTCGTGGCCGTCCTCGCCTCCCACCTCTTCGACGAGCGCCTCCGCGCGAGCCTCGAAGGGAAGATGAACTCGCGCCTCACGGGTTATCGGGTGACCCTGGGCCATGCCCACGTGAACCCCTTCAACCTGGCCCTGATCTTGAAGGACCTGGTGATCCGCCAGGAGGCCAACCCGAACCCGCCCGTGGCCGACGTGCCGCGCTTGAAGGCGAGCGTCGAGTGGCGGCAACTCCTCACCTTCCACCTGGTGGCCGACGCCGTCTTCGACCGGCCGCGCATCCACCTCGACCTGCCGCAGCTCCAGCGGGAGGCGCACGACAAGGTCAACTTGAAGGACCGCGGCTGGCAGCAGGCCTTCGAGTCGATCTACCCGCTCAAGTTCGACCATTTCGAGATCCGGGACGGCGAGCTGGCCTACATCGACGTCGACCCCCAGCACCCGCTCCTCATCAGCCACTGGAACCTGTTGGCGGAGGACATCCGGAACATCCACACCCGCGCGGGTGTCTACCCCTCGCCGGTCCACACCGAGGGGGTGGTCTTCGGGACGGGCAAGGCGGTGGTGGACGGGCATGCCGACTTCCTCGCCGAGCCCTATCCCGGGGTCCATGCCGTCTACTCGGCCGAGGGTATCCCCCTGGACCGCCTGCGACCGATCATCGCC
>JAXDLD010000208.1:0-7693 GCA_034666805.1 Acidobacteriota bacterium | reverse complement strand
GGTGGGGCCCCGCCCGGCCCTCGGCGAAGGCCGCGTAGAGCGCCGCGATCTCCCCCAGGAGCACGGCGAGCGACCAGCCGTCGTGGACCAGGTGGTGCTCGATCTGGAGCAGGACGTGCCGGCTGGGCTCCAGGCGGAAGAGACGCCAGCGGATCAGGGGGAGGCGGTCGAGCGCGAAAGGCCGGCGGATCTCCTCGCCGATCCGCGCCTCGGCGGCCCGCTCCCGCGCCGGCCCAGGGAGCGCGGAGAGGTCCTCGACCGGCAGCGCCACCTCCCAGGGCGGCTCGATCACCTGGACCGGCCGCCCCTCGACTTCGGGGAAGCGGGTGCGCAGGATCTCGTGACGGCTCACCACCTCAGTGAGAGCGCGCCCGAGGACCGCGGGTTCGAGCGGCCCCGAGAGGCGGATCTCGGCCTGGAAGCTGTAGGCCACGCTCCCCGGCGCCAGGCGGTCGAGAAACCAGACCCGCTCCTGGGGGAAGGAGAGGGGGATGAGGGCAGGCCGGGGTCCGGGGACGATCGGCGGCAGGGGGGCGCCCGCCGGCTCCCCCTGGAGCCGCCCGGCCTCGCGCGCCAGCTCCTCGATCGTGGGGTGGGCGAAGAGGAAGCCGGGCGGCAGCTCGACGCCGAGATCCCGCCGTACCCGCGCCGCCAGCTGCGCGGCGAGGAGCGAATGACCGCCGAGGGCGAAGAAGCTGTCGCGCACCCCCACCCGCGGGAGGCCCAGGAGCACGCGAAAAAAAGCGGCCAGGGTCTCCTCGTTCGCGCCGCGCGGCGCCAGGGAGCCTCCCGCGCTCGTCTCCGCCACCGCCTCCGGGACCGGAGCGGGCAGGGCGCGCCGGTCGAGCTTGCCGTTGGCATCGATCGGGAGAGCGTCGAGGAGCACGAAGGCCGCGGGGATCATGGCGTCGGGGAGCTTCCGGGAGAGGTGCTCGCGCAGCTCCCGGGAGGTCGGGCGGGCGCCGGGCTGGGGCACGGCGTAGGCGGCCAGCCGCCGGTCACCCGGCCGGTCCTCGCGCGCCACCACCGCGGCCTCGGCGATCCCGGGATGGGCGAGGAGGGCGGCCTCGACCTCGCCCGGCTCGACGCGGACACCGCGGATCTTCACTTGCAGGTCGGCGCGGCCGACAAACTCCAGGTCCCCTCCGGGCAGCAGGCGGGCGAGGTCGCCGGTGCGGTAGAGACGGTCGCCCGCGGGCGCCGTACCAACGCCGGCCTCGGGGTTGGGGACGAAGCGCTCCGCGGTGCGGTCCGGACGCCCGAGGTAGCCGCGGGCGATCCCGGTGCCGGCGAGGGCGATCTCCCCCACCTCGCCGGGCGGCGTCGGGGTCGGGGCCGCGAGGTCCGGGTCCACGAGGTAGGCCCGGACGCCCGCGATCGGCCGGCCCAGGGGCGGCGGACGCAGGCTCTCCGGGAACGGCCCCGGCACGCGCCAGGCGGTGGCGAAAATCGTCGCCTCGGTCGGCGCATAGAGGTTGAGGAGCCGGCGGTCCACCGACCAGCGGGCGGCGGTCGCCGCCGGGCAGGCGTCCCCCCCCACCGAGAGAGCGCCGAGCGCCGGCAACTCGCCGGGCTCCAGGGTGTCGAGGAGGGCCGGAGTGAGGGCGGCGGTCGTCACCTCCTCGCGGCGCATCCGGCGCGCCAGGTCGGGTCCGGCCAGCGGTCCGGCGCCGCGGCCGAGGACCAAGCGTCCACCGCTCGCGAAAGCGAGGAAGATTTCGAGCACCGAAGCGTCGAAGCCGAGCGCCGCGGCCTGGAGCACCCGGCTCGCCGGCCCGGCGGCGAAGAGCCGGAGGGCGTCCCGGATCCGTTCGACGGCCCCCGCGTGCGGCACGAGCACTCCCTTGGGGCGTCCGGTCGAGCCGGAGGTATAGATGACATAGGCGAGGTTCTCGGGGCGGCTCCCGGAGCAGGGACGGCCGGTGCTTCGCGAGGCGATGGCCGCCGTTTCGCGGTCGAGGCGGAGGAGGGGGGCGCCGGCCGGCAGGAGCCCCGCGAAGCGCGACTCCGTGACCACGACCGGGGCGGCGCAGTCGGCGAGCAGGAAGGCCAGCCGCTCGGCCGGGTGGGAGGGATCGAGCGGCACGTAGGCGCCCCCCGCCTTGAGGATGGCGAGGAGGGCCACCATGCCGCGCGGCGTCCCCCCAAGGCAGAGCCCGACCCGCGTCTCGGGGCCGACGCCCCGCTCACGGAGGTGGTGGGCCAGGCGGTTGGCCCGAACCTCGATCTCGCCGTAGGTGAGCTCCTCGTCCTCGCCCACCACGGCGACCGCCTCCGGCACGCGCGCAGCCTGCTCTTCGAACAGGTGATGTAGGCAGGCCTCCACCGTTGGCTTCCGCTCTTCTCTTCCCTTGGAGTCCGCGCCCGTCTCCTCGCCCTACCTCTCGGCCTCTAAAAACAGCTCGTCCACGTAGCACCAGGACCAGTTATCGCCCGGCTCGATCGACTGGATGATGGGGTGCCGGCTCCGATGGAAATGCCTGGTGGCGTGCTTGTTCTTCGACGAATCGCAGCAGCCGACGTGGCCGCAGGTGAGACAGAGCCGGAGGTGGACCCAGGTGTCCCCCATCTTCAGGCACTCCTCGCAACCGTCGGGGGTGTTCGGGGTCACGTCTTTGATCTGGTCCAGGTGCGTGCATTCGGCCATGGTCTCTCCTCCTCGGTGCCGGCTCAGGATATCAGGCCTGCACGACCCCGAGCCGCCACTTGAGTTGCGTCCTCCTCCTCCGCACCGCGAAGCTGAGGGCTTCACCCGAAGCTCACGGCCGAGCCTGTGCTTGCGGTGGGAAACACATTCCTACACAATCCAAGGATGCACCCCTCCCAGGGCCTGTCCACCGGGCAGGCCGAGGCCAGGCTCGCTCAGTTCTTCGAGCAGTCTTTCGACCTGCACTGCGTTGCCGGCCCGGACGGATACTTCACGCGGTTGAATCTGGCCTGGGTGTCCGCTCTGGGGTGGACCCTCGAGGAGCTGCGGGCCCGGCCTTTCGTCGCCTTCGTCCACGTGGACGACCGCGAAGCCACGTTGAGGGAGATGGCCAGGCTCTCCCAAGGCGCCGAGACCCTCCGCTTCGAGAATCGGTACGTTTGCAAGGACCGCTCTCACCGGTGGCTCGAATGGAACGCGAGGTGGGTGGTCGACCGCGACGAAATCTATGCGACGGGGCGTGACATCACCGACCGGAAGCGGTTCGCGAGGGAGATCCTCGAGATCCTCGATCGCGAGCAGGAGCGCCTGGGGCGGGAGCTGCACGACGGCTTGTGCCAGACCCTGGCCGGGATCTCCGCCTTGAGCTCGACGCTTGCGAGGAAGCTCGCGCGCCTGGGCGCCCCCGCGTCGACCGCCGATGGCCAGACCGCCGCGGCCGATGCCGCGACCGAGATCACCCATCTGCTGAACGAGGCGATCGGCGAGGCCCGCGACATGGCCCGCGGTCTTGAGGCCACGGGCTTGAGCGAGGGCGGTCTCTTAACCGCCCTCGAGACCCTGGCTCTCGACGTCCGGCACCGGTTTCGCGCCGCCTGCACATTCGCCTGCGATCGCCCTCTTGGGAGGCTTGACCGCGAGGCCGAGCGGCACCTCTTTCGCATCGCGCAGGAGGCCGTGAGCAATGCCGTGGCCCACGGCAAAGCCAAGCGCATCGAGATCCGCCTGGATGCGCGAGGCGGGGAAGGCCTCCTGACCGTCCTGGACCACGGTGTGGGCATGCCCGAGAGCCCGCGTCCTCCGGACGGGATCGGGCTGCGCAACATGGTCTACCGGGCGCTCTTGATCGGTGGCCGCATCGAGGTCCGCCGTCGATCCCGAGGCGGCACGACGGTCCTCTGCGCCTTTCCCCTCTCCGGCCGCTGACACCCGCGAGAAAACCGTAGTATGGCCGCGAGAAGAAACAGGCCGGAGACCGCGGCCAGGAGGACGATCCTCATCGTCGACGATCACCCCATGTTCCGTCGCGGGCTGGCCAGCCTGATCGAGTCCGAACCCGACCTCGCCGTGTGCGGGCAAGCCGAGAACGGCGCAGCCGCGCTCCAAGCCGTCCAGCAGAGCCCACCCGACCTGGTGATCGTCGATCTCGCCCTCGGGGAAAGCGACGGCCTGGACCTAGTCAAGGAGATGAAGCGCCGCCACCCGAGGATCCCGGCGCTCGTGCTCTCGATGCACGACGAAGCGGTGTATGCCGAGCGTTCCCTGCGGGCCGGCGCCCGGGGCTATGTCAGCAAGCAGCAGCTCGACGGGACGGTGTTGGTCGCCATCCGTCGCCTGCTGGCCGGCGAGACGTACATGAGCGGCACCCTCGAGGAACGGCTGGCGGCGAGATTCGTGGCGGGGCGAACGCTGGCCACGGACTCTCCCCTGGAGGCGTTGAGCGACCGCGAGCTGCAGGTGTTTCGCTTGATCGGGCAGGGCCGCAGCACCCGCCAGATCGCGGCGACGCTCCATCTGAGCATCAAGACGATCGAAACCCACCGCGAGCACCTCAAGCAGAAGCTGATGGTCGAGTCCGCCACCGAGCTGGTCCATCGCGCCACCCAGTGGGTCGAGACCGGCCGCCCCCGCTAAAAACGCCCCTTCCTTCTCCCCTGGGGCTTCGCCGTGATCCGCATCGGGGCCCGATGAAAAATCAGGGAGCCGCCCCGATGCGCGGAACGGGCGGTGAGGAGCACACTGCTGCCTATCAACCGCAATTCTGCCACGTTGGATGGAGGCTACCTGTATGCGCGAAACTCTCCTCGCCCTTGCCCTGGCACTGCTCACGCTGGGCTTTGCCGGTCGTAGCTCGGCCAGCGCCACCCTCTCCGCCGGAACACCCGTTGCCTCAGACTCAGCCGGGCCAGCCGTTACGTCCGATCAGGACGGAAAGGCCGATACGATCTTCTACGGGGGGCCGGTGATCACCATGACGAAGGACTCGAAGGGCAATATGGTGATGGCCCGGGCCGTAGCCGTCCGCAATGGAAAGATCGTCGCCGTGGGTGACGAGAAAAGTGTGAGGAAGGATTGGGAGGGCCCGCTTACTAAGCCGATCGATCTGGGCGGGCACACCTTGCTCCCAGGCTTCGTCGAACCTCATACACATCTGACTCTGACGGTCCAGTCTCAGCCTCCGTTCTCGGTTGACTGCGGCTCTCAGAAACCCAACTTGCCGGTGACGGAAGTCTACGACCTGCTCAAGATAGAGCTGAAGAGGGTCCTCGACTTAAAATTGCCGCCGCGTGAACAGTGGGTGGTAGGCACCGGGTTTGACCCCTCGCGCTCCCTCCCGCTGTTTGCCAGTCTGGATGCCAAAACCCTGGATGATAATGTCACCTCCAAATTTCCTGTCTTTGTGCTGAACGCCTCCGGGCACATCGCCTATGCGAATACCGAAGCCCTGAATCGCGCCGGAATCACCGGGACGACCAAGACTGTCGGCGTCGTTATGAAGGACGGCAAGCCGACGGGCCAGCTCAACGAAACACCTGCCGTCAGGCTCGTGTCCGATCTTCTCCCCCCCCCTACGTACGACGCCCTCCTCGCCGGGGCCGGCAAGGTGATTGGGCAGTGGGCTGCCGCCGGGGTGACCACCAGCACGGAGATCTCCCTGGGCGTCGCGACCACCGTGAAGACCGATTGGAAGCTCTACAAGGACCTGGTGAACCGGGATCCCAATCAACTACTACCGAGCCCGATCCGATTCCGGGTCTACCTGGACTCTACCCAGGTAGAACCAGTAAACCCGGATGACCCGAAGGACCGGAAGCTGCGCACCCGCGACAAACTGCCGGAAGTATTCGAGCCCAATACGGGCGACGACTGGCTCAACGTCCTCGGGGTCAAGTTCGTTACCGACGGCTCGACCCAGGGCTTCACGGCGTTCCTGAACCAACCCTATCTGGATCCGGCTCCATCAGGGAATCCTCCAGGGTGGAAGGGCACCTTCAACTTCCCGACCTCGACCGGGCGCACCCTGACCGAGGTCATGCGCCCATTCTATGAACGGCGCTGGCAACTCGTGGCCCACGCCAACGGCGATGCCGCCCTCGACCAGGTTCTCGACGCCTACGAGAAGATCTCGAAAGGGGACCCCAATCGGCGCGAACGCCGCTTGCGGATCGAGCACTTTACGGTCACTCCCCCCCAGCATCTAGGCCAAATCCTGAAGCGAGTCGCTGACCTGGGCGCGACCCCCGGCATGACAGCCGGTCACCTCTACTTCTGGGGACAGGTCTTAGACCAAAAGATCCTGGGCGCGGAGCGGGCAAGCAAGATCCACCCTTCCAAGAGCCTTGAGGATCGCCATATTCATTTTGCCTATAACAGTGACAGCCCGGTCACAAAAGTGGAACCGCTGCGGTATGTTCAAACTGAGGTCACCCGGGTGCCGCAACTGGTTCCCCCGAACATCCTGGGGGCTGACGAACGGATCTCAGTGGATGACGCGCTGCGCGCGGTCACCCTCGACGCCGCGTACCAGGACTTCTTCGACGACAAGGTGGGCAGCCTGGAAGAGGGCAAACTGGCTGACTTCGTGGTCCTGGATTGCAACCCGAGAGCGGTCGAGCCCAGCACCATCGCCAACATCCAGGTGCTCGCGACCTATCTAGAAGGCAAGATAGCCTTTCAGCTACTCAAGCCAGGGCCCGATAGTTGCCACCCGATAGGTGCCACCCGATAGGTGCGTGCCGGCTCGATCCACCAAAATTGGAGCCACTTTCGTTCGAGAGCCCGGCCGGCATCCCGGGGCGACGCTGCGCGCGAGCATCCTTGGTAGAATCGTTTCTGTGGAGGATCTCCATGCGCCCAGGCCCCGCGGTGACCGGATTCCTTGCCGTCCTCCTCTCTCTCCCCCTTTCCGGCCGCGCCGAGCCCCTCGGCGTCTCCGGCCGGATCGTGGACGCCCACGGGCGGGCCGTCGCGGGCGCCCGGGTCGAGCTCGCGCCGCTCGCTTCCCTCGTCGAGGAGCGGCGGCTCGCCCTCGCCGGCCGGGCTCAGCCCGACCCGGTCGCCACCGCGGTGAGCGATGCTTCCGGCGGCTTCTCCATCGCCGCCCCGGGGCCCGGGATGTGGACGCTCACCGTCCGCGCCAAAGGCTTCGTGCCGGGCCGCCGCTCCTTCGTCCCTCTCCTCGAGGCCGAGGAGCTGCCGGCGCTCCGGCTGAACGAGGGCGCCGGAGTGGAGACGCGGGCGCCCGACGCGCGGGGGGGCCCGGACACGACGGGCAAACCGTCACCGGAGCGCTCGGCCGGCCGGGTCCTCGACCGGCAGGACCGCCGGCCGCTCGCCGGTGCCTTCGTCTGGCCGGCCGAGGATCCCGGAGCTTTCGTCCGCACCGACGAGACGGGCACCTACAGCATCGCCCTGCCGGGACAGGCGAAGCTCCGCGCCGCGGCCGCCGGCTACCAGAGCGCGGCAGAGGTGGTCTCTCCCGGGGGGCGGCAGGCGCCGACCTTCACCCTCGTTCCGGCCCTCGGCGTCGAGGGAACCGTGGTCGACGCGGCGGGCCGGCCGGTCGCCGGGGTCCTGGTGACGGCAAAGCCAGATCCGAAACAGCGGGTGCCCGGGGCGTCGCCGGCACGGGCGCGGAGCCGGGCCGACGGCCGCTTCACCCTGCGCCGCCTCACCCCGGGTGTCGACTTCCTCCTGCGGGCCACCCACCCCGGTTTCGTGCCGGCCGAGCTCGCGCTGCCCGCCCCGCCCTCCCAGACTTCAGGC